>DKJZ01000030.1:15568-16004 GCA_002454975.1 Hylemonella sp. UBA6679 | reverse complement strand
CACTTTTCAGGGGCAACCTCACGCCTTCAAGCCCGCAAAGTGGATGACGGCCTGGCATTGATGCTGGCGCAAGGCGGCCTCGATGGCCGATTGGTTACGAATATCACCTCGGACCAGGGACAGTTTTCTTCCAGCGATTTGCTCAACCCGTCGAAGTGCTTCTGGATGGCTGTTGCTGAAATTGTCGAAAACAACGACTTCATGGCCGGCCTGAAGGAGTTCGACACAGGTGTGAGAGCCGATATATCCAGCGCCACCTGTTATGAGAATGCTCATACGAGCCCTCCGGCCTGGGTAGCCAGCAGCATGGCTACCGCACCCCGTGTGTCCGCACCGGAACCAGAGTCATTACCTGCCAAGCACGTTGGACCTATGCCAGTTGTTACCTTTTTGAGTTGATTCATCAACCCGCCTCCACCTGTGAAAACCCCCGCTC
>DKJZ01000030.1:0-15547 GCA_002454975.1 Hylemonella sp. UBA6679 | reverse complement strand
GCACAAACGACAAAAGACCCCGCCTTCACCCGCTGCCCATGAAGGGAAGCCAATGAAGACGGGGTCTAAGGTATCAATGTGCGCTATGGATCAGATCCAGTTTCAAGCGACATCTGTTGGGTTTGCTTGGCATGCCATCTCTGAAACTCCAAAACCATCAGCGTGGTCTGTGCTGCATCAATGGCTAATTGCTCGCAGCCGGTTGCGGACGCAGTGCCTGCGGGATCAGATACAGCGTCGGAGGCGACTGCTGCAGCTCGATCGGTAACCGAGGGAATGACGGGCAAGGCGTCAAGACTGTGGCTGGGCTCGAGGCGCACCCCGACAGTGCCAGTGCGAATGGCAGAGCGAAGGCCCACCAGCAGCTTCTTTTTTTCTTCAAAGTCATAAGAAATGTCCTGATTGATTTGAGTTTGTGATTGACGGATGTCTGCGACACGCTGCTCTTGCTTGGCAACGACCAGCGCCGCTTTTATCTTTTCGGCACAGCCAAACAATCTCACGCGAGCAGGCTTGACAGCCTGGGATCCAGGCAACGCCACTGTGAACTCGTCAGGCTTCCAGCTCTTGGAGTTGACGTATTCGATCGTGACCGCATCCGCTGTCGCATCGCCTGCCATCAGGTACTGAATCTTCAAGCTGTTGCGCACGATATTTCGTGCAGAAAAGAGCGCCACCGGGATGGTCTTGGGTTCATCGCGAACGATGCGAACAATCCCGCCTTGCAAAAACGGCACGGCACGCCCAGTCCGGGCAATCTGCCCCAAGGCGTCCCACACCGTCTGGTTCTGATCAAACACTGCATTGAAGGTATCCCCTCGAGCAGACCACACCGCATCCAAACGCACCAAGGCTGACAGGTCCAATTGCCGGTCAGGCAGACCTGCGCCGTAACTGGACTTAACAGCATCCGCGAAGGCCCAAGCAATCGAGCGGGTTGGTTGCGGTGCAGACCATCCAGAGCTTGAACTCCAACTTGAGAGCTTGCGCGTCACCAGGCAGTTGACCAACCGTGAGGAACGCTGCGACAAGTTGTCGGTAGCGCGCATCCTGAGCGCCAAGTAAGTCAGATCAGTGGGCAGTTGGGATCCAGCCAAATATCCCTTGGCTTGCCCCCAACGCAACTCATGACCAGCCCGATTGCTGGTATCCCGTGCATCAAGGCGCTGCAGGCGGATCTCATAACGCCCAGGTGTCACCGAGTACTTGAACGACAGGCGCTGCGCGGTATTGGTTGCAGCTGAGTAGGTCTCGTCTGCCAAATGAAGCCAACCCGAGATGGCATCCCCATCATCGTTAATGCTTCGCACCTCAACCCGCCACTGCACCGATCGGCTTTCCAAAGCGCCACTGTCATTGGCATAGTAAAGACCGCGCAACATCACCACATCGACACCGACCTGATTGATCTGTGTGCCCACCGGATTTAGGGCAAAGGGACCGACGATGGCTCCTGTATCGCTAACAGCAATCAACTCCTGTCCCGAGACCTCCGGGGCCGTAACCACATCAGGATTGAACAATGTGTTTTGGCCGCCTGGCTCAATCACCTGCGCTTGCACCTCCGCGAACGAGCTGATCGGGCTGTCATCGATAGACAGCTCCTCAAACTGGAACTGGCCTACACCGATGACATGCAGTTGATGGAGATACTCTTCATTGTTCTCGTACTCCGTATAGGGCATGGTGGCCAGATCTGGGTACACCAGATGGCGGCCATAGATCACAGGCACGGGTTGCGCCAAGCGTCCATAGTTACCCCGCGCTTGCAAGGAGTACGTCGGGCTGGGGGATGTGGTGTTGGCTGATGCCGAGGGCAAGGCCTGATTTGGCAACGGCACCAGGGCATTGACAAGTACAGAGCCCGTCACTGCAATCGCAGTTGAGGCCACCGCCGTCGCTAGCGTGCCTGAATACCCCATTGACGCAGCCAGAGCGCCGCCATACGCATTTGCGACGACCAGCACGGCGATCATGAGCACGGTTCTCAGCGGATTGCCGCCGATACAGACGCAGCACTGGCTGAACTCGACGCGTTGGCAGCGCTAGTGCTGGCATTGCTGGACGAGGTGGCTGCAGCGCTGGCACTATTGCCTGCATCCGAAGCCTTGGTACTGGCCGTTGTTGCAGAACCTGCCGCTGCCATGGCAGACGATGCCGCGCTGGTAGCTGAACTTGCCGCCGCGACTGCTTGGGCAGATGCCGTACTCGCCGACGATGCAGCATTGGTGGCCGACGTCGCTGCATCAGAAGCCTTGCTTGATGCCGCAGTGGCCGAAGATGCCGCCGCTGTTGCACTCGTTGCAGCGTCTGTCGCCTTTTGAGAGGCGGTAGCTGCTGAGGCAGAAATCGACTGTGCGTAGTATTTCGCAGAGTAGTCGCTGCCACTGACCGGTGCCGACGTCTTGATTGCCCAGTCCTGAGCCACAGTGGCACTGCTGGCCGCACTTGTTGCTGAGCCTGCTGCCGCTGATGCGCTGTTGCCTGCATCCGTGGCTTTACTGGACGCCGTAGTGGCCGAAGTAGATGCCCCGCTTGCACTGGTTGCCGCACTGGTGGCCGATGCGCTTGCATCTGTCGCTTTGGTACTGGCTGTTGTTGCCGAGGATGCAGCGTTGGTTGCCGAAGTTGCAGCATCTGCAGCTTTGGTCGTGGCGGTAGTTGCCGAGCCCGCCGCCGCAGTCGCGCTCCCCGATGCGGCTGATGCAGAACCTGCAGCAGACGTGGCACTCGCGGCAGCAGCCTGCGCATGGTATTTAGCCGAATATTCGGTCGACCCCGATACAACACCACTTGTCTTGGTGGCCCATTCTTGAGCAGCTGCTGCGCCAGACTGTGACTCTTTGTCCAAATATCGAACACTGATCGCCACGCCGTTGGTCGGTGCCGAGACAAAGCGCAGAGTCGTTGTGGTCGGGACTGAATAGGCATCGATGGGGGCCTGAGGCACACCAGCCACTGTCACCATCAACGCGCCGGGGTACGCCACTGGGTGTGAAAGAGTGAAGTCTGTCTTGACGCCATCACCAGTGAACACCTCCGCCGGAATCACCGTATTGGTGGTGACCACGGCTGCAGAATTTGCCGCCTGACCCGCCCAGTACTTAGCCGAATAACCGGCACCATCGACTGTGGTCGTGGTCTTTTGCGCCCAATCGGATGCCAAGGTGGCTTGCGCCTGCGCAGCAGTCAACGCAGTTTGCGCGTCCGCTGCTTTATTGGTGGCCGTGAGTGCCGAGGCAGATGCGGAGCTGGCACTTACAGCTGCATCGGTTGCCTTTTGAGAGGCAGTGCTCGCTGAGGTCGAAGCAGCAGTCGCAGAACCAGCCGCATTAGCGGCACTCGTCGCAGCATTGGTGGCAGACGCTGCTGCTGCCGTCTTGCTGCTACTGGCATCACTGGCCTTGGTGCTGGCAGTCGCCGCCGACGTGGCCGCCGCAGTAGCGGAGCTGGCAGCACTGGTCGCGGAGTCAGTGGCTGCCGTTGCTTTGGTGCTGGCTGTCGTCGCAGAGCTTGCGGCATTGCTGGCCGATTGCGCGGCGCTGGTGGCTTGCTGAGTTGCAGTGGCAACCTGATTGGTCAGATCTTGTCGGGAAGCATCAAGCTGGGTCTGCACTCCATGAATGACGTTGGCCACACTTTTGACCTGACCACCTTGCGTGGTGACGGTTGTCTGATCATCCCCGTGGACGATCTGATGGAGTAAGCCTGCATCCCCCTCGATCGTTCCCACAGCTTGATCGAGCCGGGTCTTGAGGGTCATGTTTGATTTCCTTAGTGTCTATGGCTACCAGTAGTCCGATGCCACGATGGTTTGATTGAGCCAGGCATGTAGGCGATCCCCCAGCGCGATGGCATCTGGTCCAAGTACTGCGGCCACCTGAACCTCATCAGGACTTAGCCGAGGAAAGTCTTGCACCTCTAGTTGCGCTTTCACCTGCCACCTGTTTCCCGCTAAAAGCTCGGTGTCCCATGGCGCAATGAATCGCGCTTGAACTGCCTGAACGCCCAACCCAGCCGTGAGTGGCATCGCAAACCACAGCACCCCTTGATTGAGCACATGCATCCACCAAGCATCAAAGACTGCGAACGCCTCTTGCGAGAAGCGCCACTCTGAGCGAACCCGGTAGAGCGTGCTGGTAGATCGCAATCGCATCCGAGCAGCCCCTGAATCGATGTCGGTTCGAATGGCGTTTGACTGCGGGGCCAACCCATACGGCATCGCTTCCGCCCACGCCTCACCCGGTTCGGTCAGTTCCCACTCATCACGCTCGTTGCGCACCTGCAGACCCAGGTTGGCCAGGCGCAGGTTGGTGGTCTTGGCCGAGAGGCCGACCAGCTTGCCCAGTTGCGTGGCATTGAGAGAGCAGATCGGCTCGTTGGCTGCAGGCAGCGCACGACGCAAGGTCTCGATGGTCAGTCCGGTGTTTTCATGGATGCAGGTCAGCGTCGCTGCCATGGCGATGCCAACTTTGACGCCAGGCACCTTGGCCACAGCTTCCCCAATCAGGAGCAGCGAAGTGACACGGTCCTGGGTCGGTGCGGGTAATGCGGCCATGGCGGACACGGCATAGGAGCCGGTCTTGCGGATGGCAGGCAACACCTCGTGGGTGACCCAACGCTTGAAGCGTTTGGCTTCGGCCTTACGGCTGCCGAGCACCAAGGCATAAGTGAGGTTGCCGTTGCTGGCATGGATTACTCCTTTGACGTTGTTGAGGAACAGGTGTCATTGGAGATTTCGGGTGGCGAACATACGAGGGACCGATTGGCGAACCACGCGGAAACTTCTGGTTCGCCAATGCCTCGCCACAAATGAAAACGGCGAGCACTTGGCTCGCCGGTGGTGAATTTGCCTGATGTTCAGGCACTAAGTTTCTGGTCCAGATGTCCTTGTACGGGCACTGTTAGGTGAGTGTCTCAGTCCGACCCACAGGAGCCATTCATCGAATGAAACTTCACCTGTCGGCTTCGTGCCCATTGGGGACAGTCACTATTTGAAACGAAGTGCCCGGAAGCTGGCATCCAATCTTCGATGTCGAGTTCGCTTGCCTCTTCACGGCTCAATGCTGGCGACTTGCCTTGCGCACGCCACTTCCAGCATGCGCACCATGAATATGGCCTTCGCGGCTGTGATTGGGTGACGGTGATCTCGCAATTTCCGTCAGCTCATTGAGGATCCCGCAGTGCTGCGCCTCCTGACCACCCAGGCAGGCTTCGCGCAAGCTTTTGAGCTGCCTTTCCAACTGGCGCAGTTCCTTGATTCGTTCTGCCACATGACCAATGTGCTCGTCTAAAAGCTCATTGACTTCCAGACAGTTCTCCGTAGGTGTGTCCTTGAATCGCAAGAGAACACGAATCTCGTCAAGCGTCATGTCCAGGCCACGGCAATGGCGGATGAAGGACAAGCGCTCTGCATGGGTTTCATCGTAAATGCGGTAATTGCCCTCACTGCGACCGGGCTCAGCCAACAAGTTCTCGCGCTCGTAAAAACGAATGGTCTCGACTTTCGTGTTCGTGAGCGCGGCCAGTTCGCCGATTTTCATGGGGATTTCCTCAAGGGCTTGACTCTGTAGTGGCTACAGGGTTTTTAATACTGTATCGACTCGAACACAGCTTTGCAAGGACATTCATGAGCCACCCGCACACCGAAGAACCCAATGCCAGTCACGCCTGTGGGTGTGGAAGCGCCTGCGGGCCTGAAACGATGGCGGCCGTCCAACCCAAGCCGGAGCCAGAAGGCATCCCGGTTTTTCGCATCCCCACCATGGATTGCGCGGCGGAAGAAGGCGAGATCCGCCATGCCTTGGCCAAACTGCCAGGTCTGCGTAGCCTGAGTTTTCAACTGGGTGCGAGAACTCTTGCCATCGACGCCCCCGCCGAGTCCATTCCTCAGGCGCTCGATGCGATTCGCAAGGCGGGATTCAAACCGGTTCCATTGTCGGGGCCAGTAGAGCAAGACGATGATCATGACCACACAGGCCATGATCATCACCATGGACTCAGCCATAGCGGCTTTGCGCTTCCCGAAGGCTTGCCACGCTACGCCTTGGCCTTGGTCCTGGCATTTGGCGCCGAATCGATTTCTTTCTTTGCCCCTCATATGTTGACCTTTTCAGGCATCGGCATGGCACTCTCAGTCGCCGCCATTGGACTGGCAGGATTTTCGACCTACATGAAGGGCTTGACCGCGCTGCGCAACCTGCGTTTGAACATCAATGCGTTGATGACTGTCGCCGTCACGGGAGCCTTCGTCATTGGTCAATGGCCGGAAGCCGCCATGGTGATGACCCTGTATGCCATTGCCGAACTCATCGAAGCGAGCTCGGTGGACCGCGCCCGCAATGCCATCAAAGGTCTGTTGGACATGACGCCTGAGAAGGCCGAGGTCAAGCAAGCCGATGGTTCATGGGTGGAAAGCTTGGTCAAGACAGTCGCCATAGGCGCAATCGTTCGGGTTAAACCCGGCGCACGCGTTCCTCTCGACGGAGTGATCGTCGCAGGGACCACTTCCGTGGACCAGTCTCCAGTGACCGGAGAGAGCATCCCCGTTGACAAGACCATCGGCGACCCCGTGTTTGCGGGAACCATCAACACCACGGGCATGGTCGAGGTCCAAGTCAATGCAACGGCCAATGGAACTTTGCTGGCCCGAATCATCCACGCGGTCGAACAGGCCCAAGGATCGCGCGCTCCCACGCAGCAGTTTGTCGACCGCTTTGCTTCCATCTACACGCCCGCCGTTTTCGCGCTGGCATTGGCCGTTTGCCTGCTGACACCCTGGCTGATGGACTGGTCCTGGATGCAGGCCATTTACAAGGCTCTTGTGCTTTTGGTCATCGCGTGCCCTTGCGCGTTGGTGATCTCCACCCCCGTAACCGTCGTGAGTGGCCTGGCCTCTGCCGCGCGCCGTGGCATCCTGATCAAGGGCGGCATCCATCTGGAGGGAGCCCGCAAGATCAAGGCGATCGCGCTGGACAAGACCGGCACCATCACGCAGGGCAAGCCCAAGTTGGTGGCTACCGAAGTTCTGCCCACTGACCAGCTGGAGTCACAAGTCCTGCGTTGGGCGTCTGATTTGGCGGCGCACTCTGACCATCCAGTTTCCAAAGCTATCGCCCAAGGACTGGGCATCCAAGGCAACGGACAGCTCGAAGGCTTCACTGCCTTGCCGGGGCGCGGCATTGAAGCCTGGTCCAACGAACACCAGTTGATCCTTGGGAACCACCGCCTGATTGAAGACCGTGGCCTTTGCAGCCCGCAGATCGAAGCACGCTTGGCTGAGCATGAAGCACAGGGCCGCACCGTCACGATGCTTGCGTCGTCAATCCAAGTGCTGGCGATCTTTGCGGTTGCGGACACCATCAAGGAGAGTTCGCGGGTGGCCATCGAGGACCTTCATGCATTGGGCGTAGCGTCCGTCATGCTCACGGGCGACAACGTTGCCACGGCAAAGGCCATTGCCAGGCAGGCTGGGATTGACGATGCGCGCGGCAATCTGCTGCCCGAGGACAAGCTCGCTGCCATTGAGGAGCTGCAAAAGCAATATGGCTGTGTTGCGATGACCGGAGACGGTATCAACGATGCACCTGCGCTTGCACGTTCCAACATTGGTTTCGCGATGGGCGGCGCGGGAACGGACACTGCCATGGAAGCGGCAGACGTGGTGATCATGAACGACGACCTGCGCCGCATTCCTGAAGCCATCAGACTTTCACGCAAGACCCAAGCCATTCTCTGGCAGAACATTGCTTTGGCCTTGGGCATCAAGGCTGTGTTCCTGTTGCTTGCACTATTCAATGGCGCGACCATGTGGATGGCCGTCTTTGCGGACATGGGAGCCAGCCTCTTAGTTGTGTTCAACGGATTGCGAGTGCTTCGAGCAGGTCGCTGCACCCGCCACTTTTTTGAAGCGACCGCAGCTTGAGTTCGATTGCCAATGGGCGATACTGCATTTTTGCAGAAACGAGTTGCCCCATAGCCGTCATCCGTCAGTGGTGGGGTATGGCTCGAACCGGGTGTTCCCGCGTCTGAATGTCGGCCGACTCCAAGGTCCGCAAATGGCCGTTTGCAGTCAAATCAAGCTGAGCCAAATCACACAAAGGCAAGCATCTTTTTTTGCTCCTCCCAGTCGCGTGGCAGGGGCTCATGACGCCCACGGATCGTCTGCAGATTCAAGTGCCTTGGCTGGGACCCGTCCAGAATGGCCTCAATGATCTCAGGAGCCAAATTCGCCATGCGCATGACCTCCGCGACCCAGCCCGGCTCCAGCTTGAACGCCCGCGCCAGATCGGTCGCCGTGGCGTACTTGCCCTCATCGAGCAAGCGCTGCCAATAAAACGCCTTGCCCAGCGTTTTGATCATCGGAATGTCCAAGCCGCCGGACATGACGTTGGCCCCAGTGCATGACGGAGGGGTCAGCAGCTTGCGGTTTTGTTTGCGGCGGATCGTCAGCGGGACCATGGTCACACGCTGAGTGCCATCCATGATTTGCCGCGCCGCGCCCCCCACATCAATGCGCACACTGCGCAACCTTGGGTTGCCTTGATATGCCTCGCTCGTCATGCCATCACCTCCTCTGCGTATTCCTTGGTCTCTTCCACGTAGGGGTGGGCCACGATGCTTGGATCCAGTCCGATCCAGCCATCCTCGCGCCAATGGATGTCCAAGCTACCGTCCTTGAAATCCACGCGCTCAATGAGCAACTGTGCAATGCGCTGTTGCTCCGCCGGAAACAACTGCTTCCAGACGTCGGCGATTCGTCGCATCGACACCACTACCTGGTCTTCTTGAAGATCGGCTCCGGCACTGTGCTGCAGGCATGATCGCCACACACCAATCAATGCCTCCGGCTCCATCAGCGCCAGCTCGATTTCATTCAAAACCGCAGCTTCGATTTCAGCTGCCGGGAGCGCACCGATGCTTTGCCCGCGTCCATCTTGGGTTGCGCCAGCGCTGCGTCGCTTTTCCAAGTACGGCACGTAGTACCGGTACATACGGCCATTCTTTTTCTTGGTGTAGTGATGGATCATGCGCTGGCCATCGGGTGCAAACAACAAACCGCCCAACAGTGCCGGGTATTCGTCTTTGCGCACCCTTGGGCCTTGCTTGCGCCGGTTGACAAACGCTTGCACACCATCCCACAGCTCCTTCGAAATGATGCTGGCGTGTTGCGCGGGGAAGAACTCTCCCTTGTGGCTGATCTCACCTAGGTAGAGCCGGTTTCGCAGCAAGCAAAACAGGTACTGCTGATCAATGGGGCGGCCCGCACGGTGCTGGCCGGATTGTGTGACCCAGGACTTGGTGCTGTGACCTTCGATATCCAACTCACGTACCAGGCGTGCTGCCGAACCGTGCTCTGCGTACCGACGGAAGATGTCTTGCACCAGACTGGCCTCTCGCTCGTTGACCAGCAGTTTGCGATCAACCACGTCATAGCCCAACGGAGGTGTACCGCCCATCCACATGCCCTTGGCCTTGCTGGCTGCGATCTTGTCCCGGATGCGTTCGCCCGTGACTTCACGTTCAAACTGGGCAAATGACAGCAGGATGTTGAGCGTCAGCCGCCCCATCGAAGTGGTCGTATTGAACTGCTGGGTGACCGAGACAAACGAGACGTTGTTGCGATCGAACACCTCTACGAGCTTGGCAAAGTCGGGCAGGCTGCGGGTGAGGCGGTCGATCTTGTAGACCACCACCACATCAATTTTTCCGGCCTCAATATCGGCCATCAGGCGTTTGAGTCCAGGACGATCAATATTGCCGCCGGAGAATCCGCCGTCGTCGTAGGTGTCATCCAGCGCCAGCCAACCTTCATGGCGTTGGCTGCTCACGAATGAGAGACCAGCATCGCGTTGTGCTTCCAGGCTGTTGTACTCCTGGTCCAAGCCTTCATCGGTCGACTTGCGCGTGTAGATGGCGCATCGCTTTTTGGGGATGAACGAGGGCGTGCTTGACACTGCTGTGCGAGAGATTCTCATGCTGCCTCCTTCTTGGAGGACTTCAATCCAAAAAAGGCAGGTCCCGACCATGGGCAACCAGCGATCAACCGCGCGATCGCCGACAAGCTCTTGAACCGCTGGCCACGGTATTCGAAATCGCGCACACCGCGTACGACCACCTTGTGCTCTTGGTCGTCAAAGAAGCGGCTGAGCATGGTGCCCGGCAGCAGGCGATCCGCATCACCTTGCAAGCGCTTGGGAAGCACCCCTGTTTCGCCGATTTCCTCCAGCTTCCTACGCGTCGTCGGCTTGAGAGAGCCGAAAGCCTTTTCCTGAATCTTGTAGGCCAGTCGGGACTCCAGCCAGGTGCGATGGTGATGCTGCGGGCGTTCATCAAAATGCGCGTCCCACATGGCCCAGATGCTCTGCATGGGCAGGTGCGGCAACTGCGCGACTTGCGCCGCGATGGATACCGTTTTTGATTGTTGTGCGTGTGTCGTCATGTGCAAACTCCTTCTTAGTGATCGGTGTTTGCATTCACGCTCTTCTGGCCAGCGAAGCCAAGTGAAACCTTCCTACTGTCGCGAATAGGTGAAGGTTTCTGCGCAGATGATTCAGCTTCGCGCAGTCGCAGCAGAGCCACTGCGATTAGATCGACGACTTCTTGTTGCGGGTGTCGAGGGCCTGCGCCAGCCCTGAGATTAGAGATTTGTTCGTTGTTGTGCATGGTCAGCGTTCCAGTAGAAAACGCTTGTCATGCTATGGGTCAAGGTCACTTCGCGTAACGTGTTTGGACCAGCATGCTCGTAGATGAGCAAAGATGACTGTCGCAATCCCTTGCTGCCAAGGTCACCAGGACACACCCTGTTCAGAACTCAAGCCGCCAACACAAGTAACTCTGGACTCAACAGCAATTCGTCGGCGAACCTGCGTAGCATTCGAAAATGATTGTCTTCCATCGGTATGGTTGTGGTCTGGCCATCCGCGTTAGTTTGCGTCTTCGTCCAGAAGGCTGTTTGAAGGGCTTGCAGCTTTTCGTCAGGCTCATCCACATGAGCGCCACCGTCTTTGTTGGCAGCTGACAGAACGACATCTTTCCGGGTGTACATGACTTTGTCGCGAATAAAGACGGGCTGCGCCCACCATTCGACGCAACTGATCGTTGGCATCCCGTCTGGCACGGGAGAGTACTCAATGGAGCTGCCGATCACCATGCCCGCCAGACACTCTCCAAAATCAAGTTCTGCAAGAAGATCCTCTGGAATTTCTTTGGCCGTGGTGATCAGCTTTAAAGATTCTTTCTGACTCATTTGATTCAGCAACGAATTGCTGAATTTCGTGTCATGGAGCAAGACACGGATAGCTACGCCGATGCGCAATGCTTCCTCGGAGTGACCTGCATCGTATGCAGAGGCTGAGTTTCGGATGAAGTCCAGTTGACGCCTCAGTTGCTTGACCAATTCGGTGGGAGGTTTCTGCATCACTGAAACGCGTAATCAATGAAAGTTAGGGTGGTGGTGTCACACCGTTGCGAAGTATGTAGCCTCGGCACAGTCGGCCTTTACCCTATATAGCCATTCGACCCATCGCTGGGCTAGTCACTGGCGCAGAGGTATTTGGGGCCGCTGCATGAGACACCACCGATATCATGATATGCCTATTTTCTAATCGGCATCTGACCGCTTGATGTGAACTGATCGAAGCTGTCGAAGCTCTCTTGATCCTTCCAGGAGTTATCCCACCTGCGCGGTTCAGCATCTTCAAGGATCAACAACGTCAGCACGCGATCACGACTGCCGTAGCTGTGTTTGAACTCCTGCACCTTCATATATGGCTGTTCGCCGACGCACCAAACAGCAGCAGACATGTCGATCCCATTCCACTCCTGCGCGATGGACTCATCTGCTGCAACGGTATCGCGCAGAGGCTCAGCAGGATCACTCAGCCTTCTAATCCGGGTGTTGCTCAACACAGCACTGCGGCTTCGCCATTCGTACTTGAGAAAGCCGTTGTCCCAGTGCAGCAAGATCGCGCGCTTCTCCGTGAACTTGATGAAGCGGATGCATAGGGCCTCAAACGACACGCCGAATGTTTTGGCCAAGCCACTGAGCAAGTGAAGGTCAACTTCCTGACTGGTGATGCGATCACGCAGGACATCGCCAGGCATCAACAGATTGCTGGCGAATTCATCCGCCTCGCGTTCAATGTTGGCTGCAGTGTCTTGGCTGAAATGAACTGCGGCTTTGTCGCAGTTGAAGGTGCGTCGCTTTGCCCTGTGCAGAACAAAGTGCCCCAGCTCATGAGCGATGGTGAATCGCTGGCGCTCTTGGCTGGCATTTGGGTTGTAGAAGATCCCCCACTCAGCAGGATCATTGGGATTACAAACCAGCATCCCTTCAACACTGCTGACGGTCGATGCCATTGGGGGCTTGATGACTTTGACCCCTTCACCGTAGGGCGTTGTTGGCAGCCCCTCCCGAACCCTGTCGAGATCGATGTACGCAGCCTTCTCCTCATCGGCGACACGCATCCAACGCAGGATCATGTTCGCCGCTTTGCTTGGGGTCAGGTCTAAGCTGCCACTCAACGCTTGGGTTCCTCTTGTGCAGAGCTGGGGAACATCAGCTTCATCATGTCTTGAACGCGATTTTTCTCATCGTCCGACATGGTGGCGTACTGGCGAAAGAACGCCACATCTTCAACCGTGGCCTCGGGGACCTGTTCGTTGGTCTCGTTCATGAGGTCCTCCATCGTGACCCCCAGAACCTTGGCCAGCAGATGAACCCGCTCGGCGGAAGGGCGCTGCCCCTCTTTCATTTCCAGTTCCCAGATGTATGCCTTGGTGCAGCCAACTGCGTCGGCCACTTGCTGCAATGTCAGCTTTTTGGCCTCCCGCAGACGTCGCAACCGCGCTCCTAAGGTCGATGCCATGGCACAGCTCCTGTCTGAATCAAAACAGCCTAAAAGTATAGCACCAAGATACACCATCCACCACCATGTTCTACGTTGTTTGACAATCGGAAATAAGCGGGACACAATTACGCTGTATCTCGCCACTTTACTTTGCCGGGGTATTTGTAAACAACCCGTCGGCCCGCGCCAGCATCCCCTGTACGCAGAACACCGACATTCCATAAGGACCAGAAAAATGAAAAAAACCTTTGTCGATGTGCTGCTCGAGCTGCCCGTGGACGCCACCTTGCAAAACTTCCTGGCTGCCAACGGGCTGCCTTTGCCGGACGATCTGTCCTGGTCGGATGGCCAAGAGGTCACCCAGACCGTGATCGATGCCATCCGGTCTTGGCCTGACGAAATTGCCCGTGATGCACTCATTGCCAAACTCATGGCAAGCGTTGGACTGGGGGATGCGGCGGGCAAACAGGCAATGTTTCAGGTGGCCCAAAAGGACGGTGCCGCATTGATGGGGCTGGTCGCCAGCCAAAGTGACATCCACCGCTCGTTCTGGCTGTACGTGAACCACCCCGAGCTGTTTGATCTGGCCGGAGATGTGGACTTCTTTGAACGCCACGGTCCCCAGGCACTGCAGAACGATCTGGGCGTCAAACGCAAGCCCAACACCTCCGATGCCGCCATGCTCGGCATGCGCCAGGCCATCTCGGCGTTCTATCAGCGGGAGCTGCAATGCGGCGACGGCAGCGTGGCCTATGTGCTGGAGCGATCCCCCGATGTCTATCTGCTGACGGTCCATGTCAAAGACCTGGCGATGCTGCGTCTGGAGTTCGAAGGCTCGAACCTGACCCGACGCGTGGGCAATCCCAATATTCACATGGTGCTGGAGTATTCAGCCAAGACCGGCGTCGCGCGCACCCTGGTCAAGGGCGGGGTGAAGTACCACACCATGCTGCTGGAGGCATTCGCAGAGCATCTGCTGGGCACAAAGGTCGATGCACACCGCATCAAGCCGCCCACACTTGACCTGTCTGCGTTGCGGTTGGGTTTTGATGTGCCCCAGGCGCTGACCACCGATGGGTTCATGGCGGTGCAGGTCAAGACCCTTTCACTGCTCAGCCCCCACGGCGACCTGAAGGTTGAATGCACGGCAACCGCATCGAGCGACCAGCAATGTGTGACCGAACTGATCGCAGAGTCCTTCCCCAACGAGAACCCGCTCAAGCGCAACTGGCAGATCAACTCGGCGCACATCAACCTCTACTACCCACCTGAACCAGGCAAGATGCGTTCGAAGGTCATCACCATCGAGATCACCCGCAAAGGCCGACTGAACCTTCACAAGTTCGACGCCAAGATGCAAGCCCAGCTCGAAGGCTACTTGGTTTCCCTCGGCATTCTGGGAGCCAACCAAACGCTGAACGCCAATGAGCAGCCGCCCGGTGAAGACGCCTTCCAGTCCGAACCTGCGTACCAGGAGTGAGCGTGAACTCACATCATGCTTGGTCATTGGTTTGCCGCTTGTTCGCTGAGGGGACGCACGTCCATCGCTGGGCGTTGTCCCCTCACGAGCTGGCTGCATGCACCTTGCTCGGCTCCGCCATAAAGGCAGCGCCCGTCAATCAGCAATACGTACTTTGCCCACATTGCAACCTGCACCGTGGGCAAGTCGTTGCTGATGGCAAGGGCGGCAGGCTCTGCCATTGCTCCGAATGCGGCCCCGTTCAAATCGAGCCACAGGACATGGCAGCGGTCATGCTCAACGAGGATTGGCTGCGCCAGAAGTTGCGTTTGGCATTGGAGATCAACAGCCGCGACGGCATTGATCAAGTCGGCCCAGGCATTTGGCGGCTGGGAGATGCCAGGCAAGGTCCAGTCATCCTGACCCGCAGCTTGGCCACCCTGGTTCGCGCGCCTGCGATCTTGGATGGTTTCCGGGTCAAGGGTGCGAGCCTGCGGGTCATCACACCCAAGCCGATGGACCAGACTGCGCACCCATTCGCTGCCGACATCGAGTGGCTGCCTCTTCAGGAGCGGTTCGCCTTTTACGGCGACGGCATCTCCTTTATCGCCCCACAGGGCCACCGCCCGAAAGAAACGCCACGTGAGCCCGCTAAACCGGTTTACGGCCCCTTCGCGGACGACTTCCGCACGGTGCTGCTGCCAGAGCACGGCCACATCAACCTCACCGAGGCACAGGCTTCGGTGTTCCAGTCGCTCTGGTCGTTCAAGGGTGAGCCCATGCGAGCCGAGCGAATCATGGCCAAGGCCGGACTTGAAAGCGAGAAACCCATCGATGTGTTCAAGGTGAAGGCCCGGGACAAAGGAAAACCGGGAGCCGATCGCCCGTTGATGGCGTACCGAGAGTTGGTGGTCACGGTGAAACGACCGGGGCTTTACTCGATGCCGTGCTCCGCTGGGTGACTACTTTCTGAGGTGTTTTTGTTGAATCACAACCAAAACTGAGCCAGTTTCGGAGCTTTACACGTTGAAATTTGAGCCACCCCACAAGCTACCCTGCTTATTTTTTGTGCAGGGTGGCAGGAGTGATCAACGTGAGTACATTGAGCAAATTACGTCGTCTTGTTTTAAGAGACAACGTGTCCATTCGCGAGGCTAGCCGCCAGCTTGGAATTTCCCGCAATACGGCCAAGAAGTGGCTGGAGCAATCCGAGATGGTGGAGCCCCGCTATCCCAAA
>DKJZ01000108.1 GCA_002454975.1 Hylemonella sp. UBA6679 | reverse complement strand
ACGCCCGTGCTGGCCTACACCGTGCGCTCAAGCCGCATGGACGACGAGGCCCTGTCCTGGTTGGTGGACAACGACATCACGCGCAAGCTCTTGTCCTTGCGCGGCGTGGGTGCGGTTAACCGGGTGGGAGGGGTCACCCGCGAAGTGCGCATCGCGCTGGACTTGAGCCGTTTGCAATCCCTGGGCATCACCGCTGCTGAAGTCTCGCGTCAGCTCAAGCAGGTGCAACAAGAGGTTTCCGGGGGGCGCATGAACCTGGGCGCTGGCGAACAACCTGTGCGCACCCTGGCCACCGTCAAGACGGCGCAAGAAGTGGGGCAGATTGAACTGGCCACCACGCGCGGCGTGCGCGTGCGCTTGGACCAAGTGGCCACCGTCAGCGACACCTTGGCGGATCCACGCTCGGCCGCCAGCTTGAACGGCACGCCCGTGGTGGGCTTTGAGGTGGTGCGCAGCAAAGGCGAAAGCGAGGTGGCCGTCGGCCGCTTGGTGCGTCAGGCGCTGGCGGACTTTCGCCTCAAGAACCCCGACATCGAGATCACCGAAGCCTTTGACTTTGTGACCCCTGTTGAGGAGGAGTACACAGGCTCTTTGCATCTGCTGTACGAAGGCGCGATTTTGGCAGTCTTGGTGGTGTGGCTGTTTTTACGCGATTTGCGAGCGACTTTCGTGTCGGCTGTGGCCCTGCCTTTGTCCGTGATTCCGGCCTTCATTGGCATGGCTTACCTGGGTTTTTCCATCAACGTGGTCACACTGCTGGCGCTGTCGTTGGTGATCGGTATTTTGGTGGACGACGCCATCGTGGAGGTGGAAAACATCGTGCGCCATTTGCGCATGGGCAAGACGCCCTACCAGGCTGCGATGGAGGCTGCCGATGAAATCGGCTTGGCGGTGATTGCCACCACCTTCACCCTGATTGCGGTGTTTTTGCCCACAGCTTTCATGTCGGGCATTCCGGGCAAGTTTTTCAAGCAATTTGGCTGGACTGCGTCGCTGGCGGTGTTTGCGTCTTTGGTGGTGGCCCGGGTGCTCACGCCCATGATGTCCGCTTACATGCTCAAGCCCATCGTGACGGCCGAGCACGAGCCCCACTGGCTGACCCTTTACATGCGCTCGGTGGCTTGGTGCATGAAGCACCGCGTTGTGACCATGGTCATGGCCACCTTGTTTTTCATCGGCTCCATCATGTTGGTGCCGCTCTTGCCCAAAGGCTTTATTCCGCCTGACGACAACTCGCAAACCCAGGTCTATGTGGAGCTCCCACCGGGCTCGACTTTGGCGCAAACCCAGGCCAGCGCCGAACATGCCCGCCAACTCTTGGTGCAGCTTGATGACGTGAAAAGCGTCTACACCACCATTGGCGGCGGCAGCGCGGGCTCCGACCCTTTTGCTGGCGGCGGCGCGGCCGAGGTGCGCAAGGCAACCTTGACCATTCAGCTCTCTGAGCGCGGCACACGGCCACGCAAGCAGCTGATCGAAAATCACATACGCACAGCCCTGCAACCGCTGCCTGGCGTACGCACCAAGGTCGGCTTGGGTGGCTCGGGCGAGAAATACATCCTGGTGCTCACGGGCGAAGACCCGCAAGCCTTGCAAAGCACAGCCATGGCGGTTGAAAAAGACCTGCGCACCATCGACGGTTTGGGCTCAATTGCTGCGACCACCAGCCTGGTGCGCCCAGAAATCACAGTGCGTCCCGACTTTGCCAAAGCCGCTGATTTGGGCGTGACCAGTGCGGCCATCGGTGACACCCTGCGCGTGGCCACGCTGGGCGACTATGACGCGGCCTTGCCCAAGCTCAATTTGTCGCAGCGCCAGGTGCCTATTGTTGTCAAACTCGAAGCCGATGCCCGCAAGGACCTCTCGGTGCTTGAGCGTCTGTTGGTGCCGGGTAGCCGTGGCCCGGTCATGCTGGGCCAAGTGGCCAGCATTGAAGTGGCTGGTGGCCCGGCTGTGATCGACCGCTACGACCGCCAGCGCAACATCAATTTCGAAATTGAACTCTCGGGCATGCCCTTGGGTGATGTCACACAGGCGGTGCAAAAACTGCCAGCATTACAAACCCTGCCATCAGGGGTGCGCGTGGTGGAAGTCGGTGATGCCGAGGTGATGGGCGAGCTTTTTGCCAGCTTTGGCCTGGCCATGATGATCGGGGTGCTGTGCATCTACATCGTGTTGGTGTTGTTGTTCAAAGGCTTCTTGCACCCGGTCACCATCCTGGCCGCTTTACCTCTGTCTCTGGGGGGCGCTTTTGTGGGCTTGCTCGCAGCGCAAAAGAGTTTCTCCATGCCCTCGCTGATTGGCTTGATCATGCTCATGGGTATCGCCACCAAAAACTCCATCTTGCTGGTGGAATACGCCATCGAGGCGCGGCGCGGGCGCCCCGCTACCGAGGGGCATCTGGCGGTGCCCGGCATGAGCCGCTGGGACGCGCTGCTCGACGCCTGCCACAAACGCGCCCGCCCCATCGTCATGACCACCATCGCCATGGGCGCGGGCATGCTGCCCATTGCCATTGGTTGGGGCAGTGCCGATACCAGTTTTCGCTCACCCATGGCGATTGCCGTCATCGGTGGCTTGATCACCAGCACGGTGCTCAGTTTGCTGGTCATTCCGGTGGTGTTTACCTACCTCGATGATTTGGGGCAATGGACGGCGCGCCTGTTCAAGCGCAAGGCCTGAGGGCAAGCCGCCCATGGCATGCATGCCGACCCAAACCCTGCTGCTTTAACCCAGCAGGGTTTTTTGTTTTTTCTGGTGCCTCAGATGCCGCATAGGAGGCATGGTTAATTTGCTATCAATCATCTCAAGCAAAAGATTTTGTCTATCATTTGGGTGGCTGCGATGAATGTCGCCGTCCCTTTTTTGGCAAAACTTTTTGAGAAAGCACCCCGATGAAACTGATGGATTACGGCCTCAAAGCCATTGACTTCCAGAACCCGCAAGCCACGCCTGCACCCACAGGGCTGTCGCGCCGTGGTTTTGTGATGACTTCTTTGGCAACGGGCTTTGCTGTGGCCTCGCAGCCTGTGATGGCCCAAGCCATCAGCACCGACACCCAAGGTTTGGCCGTGGCCGAAGTGAAGGTGCCTACGGCGGATGGTCAGATCCCTGCTTATGTGGCCAGACCCGCAAAAGCTGGCAAGTACCCAGTCATTTTGGTGGTGCAAGAAATCTTTGGTGTGCACGAGCACATCAAGGACATGTGCCGCCGTTTTGCCAAGATGGGTTACTACGCGATTGCGCCAGAAATGTTTGCTCGCCAGGGCGATGTCTCGAAAATGAATGACATCATGGGCATCCTCACCAACGTGGTTTCCAAAGTGCCTGATGCGCAGGTGTGCGCTGATTTGGACGCAGCCGTGGCGTTTGCCCGCGCCAGCGGCCAAGCCGATGCCGCACGGGTGGGCTTGGTGGGCTATTGCTGGGGTGGTCGCACCGCCTGGATTTATGCGCGTCACAACCCCAAACTCAAAGCAGCTGTGTCTTACTACGGCCTGCTCGACGGCATGAAGTCCGACATCAAGCCACGTGACCCCGTGGAGTTCGGCTCAGAGCTCAAAGTGCCCGTGCTGGGCCTGTACTCAGGCATCGACGCATTTGTGAAGCCCGATGTGATTGCCAAGATGCGCGGAGAAATTGCCAAGTCGGGCAGTGGCTCAGAAATCGTGGTGTTCCCCAATGTTGACCACGGCTTCAATGCAGATTACCGCCCCTCTTACGACAAGGCCGCAGCCACTTACGCCATGAAGCTCACGCGCGATTGGCTCAAAGACCACGGCGTTTAATCGCCCATCAGGCGGACCAGTTCAGCAACTCCGCCAGCCGCAAGCAAACCCAGCCAGCCTCTTGCTCCGTGCAGGCGGCTTGCGGGCTTTGCAGGCCCAGGGCCATGCGTTCCATCACGGCCTCTTCGCTCAAGCCCAGGCTGAACTGCACCTCTTTGGCCGTTTCCGTGAGCATGTTGGTCATGTCTTCGCACCACTCGTAGCGCGCAATAACTTCATCATGCGAGACCAGCAGTTTGCGCTTGGCCGGGTCCATGAAGAGTTCCAAGAAAGAGGGTGGAATGAGGATTTGGTTGTCAGACATGGTCAAGGTGTGGGGGCCACATGAGTCTAACCAACCTGATGGCTGTGGGGCGTCTGAGGTAGAGCAAGACAAGCGCCCAGCAGCCAGCTAGACTTGAGCCTGCAAGGAGCGCAAGCATGAAGGTGATCGACGATATTTTGGCGGATGCGGCCCACATCGCGGCGCTCAGACGCGACATCCACGCCCACCCTGAATTGTCTTTTCAAGAGGTGCGAACCGCAGACGTGGTGGCGCAACAGCTGAGCCAATGGGGCATCGAGGTTCACCGCGGCATTGGCACCACGGGTGTGGTGGGTGTGTTGCGCAACGGTACGTCTCAGCGCGCCATTGGTTTGCGCGCTGATATGGACGCCTTGCCCGTTCAAGAAGTCAACACCTTCGACCATGCCAGCCAGCACGCCGGCAAGATGCATGCATGTGGTCATGATGGGCACACGGCCATGCTTTTGGCTGCAGCCAAGTACCTGGCTCACCACAAACCTTTCGACGGCTCGGTGTATTTGATTTTTCAGCCAGCCGAAGAAGGCGGTGGCGGCGCCTTCGAGATGATGCGCGATGGCCTGTTTGAGCGCTTCCCCATGGACGCGGTGTTTGGCATGCACAACTGGCCGGGCTTGGCGCTGGGAAGTTTTGCGCTCAGCCCAGGGCCTGTCATGGCTTCAAGCAACGAGTTCAAGATCACGATCCACGGCAAAGGCTGCCATGCCGCCATGCCGCACAACGGCCTGGACCCCGTGCCCGTGGCTTGCCAGTTGGTGCAGGCCTTTCAAACCATCGTGAGCCGCAATAAAAAACCTCTGGATGCTGCCGTGATCTCCGTGACCATGATGCATGCAGGTGCAGCCAGCAATGTGATTCCTGACAGTTGTGAACTGCAGGGCACGGTACGCACCTTCACGGTAGGGGTGCTCGACATGATCGAGTCGCGCATGCGAGAGATGTCTGCGCAGATGTGCGCAGCGTTTGGCTTGCACTGCGAATTCACCTTCGATCGCAACTACCCACCCACCATCAACGACCCGCAGGCCGTGGAATTTGCCCGTGGCGTGATGACAGGCATTGTTGGCGCCTCTCAGGTGCTGACGCAAGAACCCACCATGGGTGCGGAAGACTTCGCTTACATGCTGCAGGCCAAACCTGGCGCGTATTGCTTCATTGGTAACGGCGATGGCGACCACCGCGCCGTAGGCCACGGCGAAGGCCCATGCACCCTGCACAACCCCAGCTACGACTTCAACGACGACCTGATCCCTTTGGGGGGAACTTACTGGGTTGAACTGGTGCGTCAGTGGTTGGCGCAGCCAACATAAGCGCTGGCTGTGCCTTGCCCTTAGGCGTAACCGCGGCTGTGGGCAATTTCCAGCAGGCCGTCAAACACCAGGCTGTCCACCAGCTCAAACGGGATTGATAAGCTCGGTGCCATCTTCCAGCCAGCGCCACCAGCCATCACGCACCAAGGCTCTTGGCCGCAGTGCGCACGCACGTGTTGCACCATGCGGTCCATTGCACCAGATATGGCAAAAGTGCCGCCACTGGTGAGTGCATCGCTGGTGTTGGTTGGAAAAGCCTGCACCTCGCCAGTGGGCACATGCAAGCCCGCGGTGCCGGACTCTAGTGCGCGCAGCATGATGCCGTGGCCCGGCAAGATGTAGCCGCCTAAAAACTTTCCCTTGGCATCGATGGCTTCGACCGTCACAGCCGTGCCCACCATGGCCACCACGATGGGTCGAGGCGGCCCCATGCGCAGCATGCGGTGCCAAGCGCCGATCATGGCAATCCATCGATCTGGGCCAAGCCGGGCAGGGTGGTCATAGCCGTTGGTCAAGCCCGCCTCTTGCGCGCTGGCCACCACCCACTGTGGGTTCACATCCCAAAGCTCCATTTGCTCGTGAACGCGGTGTTTGACCACATCACTGGCAACCACACACCCCAGCATCCGATCCGGCGATGGCAGATCGGCCCAGGCGCCATCGGCCAAGGTGTCGATGTTGTCCAAAAATTCAGCGCCCTGAGCCAGCAGCCCAGCACCTGGCCGGGCACCCTCGTACAGGGCCCACTTCAGGCGCGTGTTGCCAACATCGATGGCCAGAAAACTCATCAGTTTTGGCGCCAGGGCAGGCCCAGCACTTGCCAGCCGCCGCGTGTCATGCGGTGACCTTGCGCATCTGGATCGCCCTCGAAGCCTTCAAGAATGTTGTAGGCCTGCGCACCCAACTCCGTGGCGCGCTTGGCTGCAGCAATGGAGCGTACGCCACTGCGGCACAGCATCACCACTTTTTTGTCGGCAGGCAAACCAAGAACACCGCTGTCAAAATTTGGGTTCATGGCCATGCCAGGCCATTGCTTCCAGGCCAGCGCCACAGCGCCCGGCACAAAGCCCACCCACTCACGTTCAGCATCGGTGCGAACATCCACCAGCACGGCTTGACCAGACTCGACCCACTCGTGCGCAAGTTGTGGGGTGATGTCGCCAGCGTAGCCCTCGGCGGGGCGCACAGTGTGTGTGGAGTCGTTCATGCGATGGGTGTTTAAAAAACGAGAAGATTAAACGATTTTCACGCTCAGGTTGGGCAGGCCGTCGATGTGCATTTCGATCACATCGCCGCGCACCACCGGCCCCACGTTCTCTGGGGTGCCTGAGTAAATGATGTCGCCGGGAAACAGCTCAAACGCCTCGGACAACTTGCTGATCTGCTCAGCCACCGACCAAATCATTTGGTTGAGGTTGGCATTTTGTTTGGTCACCCCGTTGACCTTGAGCCAGATGTTGCCTTGGGTGAAATGGCCCGTGCTTTGAACCTTGTGAACAGCGCCAATCGGGGCTGACTTGTCAAAACTCTTGCCAATTTCCCACGGCTTTTTCTGGTCACCCATGAAGCGCTGAAGGTCGCGCCGTGTCATGTCCAAGCCCAGGCTGTAGCCATAGACCAGCTCGAGGGCTTTGTCCACAGCAATGTCGCGCCCGCCCTTGCCCAGCACAGCCACCAACTCAGCTTCGTAGTGGTAGTTTTTTGTCAGCGGCGGATAGGGGTGGTTGGCCACAGTACCTGCGGGAACCACTTGGATGGCGTCGGTTGGTTTTTGAAAAAAGAAGGGCGGTTCACGGGTGGGGTCCGAGCCCATTTCACGTGCGTGCGCCGCGTAGTTGCGCCCAATGCAGTAAATGCGCCTGACCGGGAAAACCTCATCCGACCCCACGATGGGCAAATGAACCGCAGGCACCGCGAAAGGGGTTTTGACCTGGCTGGCAATGCCCGTGCTGGCGCAGGCGGCCAATGCACCGCTGGTGGCCAGGGCCGAGCTTTGGAAAAAATGACGGCGATCCATGGTGCTCCTCGATGTGATGTTTGAATTCAAAGACCTGAAGGCGACAGGTGATTTGGCCTGTGCGCTTGCTGGAGGTCATTTTTATCGTTCTAATGCCTAGCAGGGTACGTAATAACCCTCTGAGGGGCTGCAATCCCATCCCCTAACAGGCCGTTGAAAAA
>DKJZ01000087.1 GCA_002454975.1 Hylemonella sp. UBA6679 | reverse complement strand
CCTGACCGAAGGCGGCATCCGCGTGCCTTGGGTGGCGCATTGGCCTGTTGTGATTCCGGCGGGCTCGGTGAGCGATCAGCACTGCATGACCATGGACTGGTCGGCCACCATGCTGGCCCTGGCGGACGCTGCACCGGATGCCCAATACCCACTGGACGGGGTTTCCTTGGCCGCGTTTTTGCAGGATCCTGCAAAAACATTTGAGCGGCCGATGTTCTGGCGCATGAACCACCGTGGCCAACGTGCCATGCGTTTGGGCCCCTGGAAATACTTGCGTGTGGATGGGCACGATTACCTTTTCAACATCCATGCGGATGCACGCGAGCGCGCCAACTTGGCGCAACGTGAACCAGAGCGTCTGGCGCAGATGCGGCAAGATTGGGAGGCTTGGGAACGCAGCATGCCACCCATCCCCCCTGATGCAGCGGTGAACCTGGGCTACTCTTACAAAGACATGCCCCAACGATGAGCCAACTGCGCCGGCGCTTGCCTTTTTTAAGTTGGCCACGGCCAACGCGCGCGCTGCTGCGCAGCGAGCTCTTGGCAGGCTTGAGCGTGGGCTTGATGCTTATCCCACAGGCGGTGGCCTATGCCGCCTTGGCAGGCATGCCCCTGATCACTGGGATTTATGCGTCCCTGTTACCCGCTCTGTTGGCGGTTTTGTTCAGCGCCTCGCATCGCTTGTCGGTTGGGCCGACGGCGCTCACAGCCACGCTGGTGTTTTCCTCTTTGTCAGGTCTGGCTGAGCCCGGTAGCCAGGCTTGGGTCAACCTGGCGGTGTGGTTGTGCTTGATGAGCGGGGGCTTGCAACTCCTGCTGGGGTTTGCCAAGTTCGGCTGGCTGCTCAACTTGGTCAGCAGCCCCGTGCTAACGGGTTTTACCCAAGCTGCGGCTGTCTTTATTGTCCTGAGCCAAGTGCCTGCGCTGCTGGGCATGACGGGCGGCTGGTCATCGGCCTTAGCGCCTGGCACATGGCATGTGTACGCTTTGCTGATGGGCGTGGGTAGCCTGGGCTTGCTCTTGTTGACCAAAAAATGGCGCCCCTCGTTTCCGACGGTTTTGGTGGTGGTGTTGCTCAGTGCACTCTTGAGTGTGGCGCTGGGTATGCCCGATCAAGCTGGCTTGACCGTGGGTGCATTGCCGCAGGGTTTGCCCGACCTTTACATTCCTAGCCTCTTGAGCTGGGAGGGTTATAAAAGTTTGTTGGTGCCCACCTTGGCCATCACCTTGGTGAGCTTCATGGAAACAGCGTCAAGTGCCAAGGTGGACAACGATCAGGCAGGCAAAACCTGGGACCAAGACCAGGACTTGATCGGGCAAGGCCTGGGCAAAATTGCGGCGGGTTTCAGCGGTGCGTTTCCCACCAGCTCATCGTTTTCGCGCTCAGCCTTGAACCTGTTTGCCGGTGCGCAAACCGGCTGGGCTTCGCTGGTGTCGGTGGTCATGATTTGGTTGTGCCTGCTCTACCTCACGCCCCTGCTGCAACCTGTGCCTCAGTCGGTGTTGGCAGCCATTGTGGTGGCAGCGGTATTGGGATTGATCAAGCCCAAGCAGTTATTGCACATTCGCCGAGTAGATCGGGTGGAAGCCATCACGACCTTGGTCACGTTGTTGATCACCTTGCTCCTGGCACCGCAGTTGTATTGGGGTGTGTTGGCGGGCTTGCTGGTGGCTTTGAGTCACTTTTTGTATGTGCGTATGCACCCCCGCATCATTGAGGTGGGGCTGCACAACGACGGTAGTCTGCGCGACCGGCATCTCTGGCATCTGCCCACCCTTGGCGACAACATTTATGCGTTGCGCATGGACGCTGCGTTGGATTTTGCTGCGGCCGCAGCGTTTGAAAAAAACATCGTTCACGCCATCAGCTCGCACCCTGGGTTGGCGCATGTCTGCTTGTTTGCTTTGCCCATCAACCGCATCGATGTGACCGGTACCGAGACCATGGCCCGGCTCGAAAAAAGGTTACGCGAACAAGGCATCACCCTCCACATCAGCGGCATGAAGTTGCCAGTTGAAACCGTGCTGCAACGTGCAGGTTGCCTGGTGCCTAACCCCTATTTAAAGATGTACCGAACCGATGCCGAGGCCATCGAAGCCATCACTGATTGTGCTCAGTTGTGAGGTGACGATGGTGCTCAAGCCAACTTTCGGTTTTTGACGGCAGGCGACTTGTACTTGCGATTGAAGGCACCCAATCGCCCAGACATGTAAAGTGGGTTGGTATGAATCATCGGGTGGGTCGATGCGCTCTCACTCAGCCTATCGTCGTTACCGCTGTGTTCGTGCCGCTTCATGGGCGCCGCCTCATAATAGGCATTGTTTTTGACCACGCCGATGACCACCCACGCCCGCCACCATCACCGTCAATCTGGGCTGCTGCGCCAGATCGGCTTGGTTGCGAAGGTCGAGCTGGGGTTTTTCCGTCGCTACACCAAGCTGCTGTGGGCGGCGGGCTTGGTGGCCTTGATTCCTTCGGTGTACCTGCTCATCTACCTCACCAGCATTTGGGACCCTGTCGGGCGTGCCGGCGCATTGCCAGTGGGCCTGGTCAACTTGGACCAGGGTTACACCTACCGTGGGCAAAGTTTCAACATGGGGCAAGACGTCACGGCCAAGCTGGCTGAAAAAGCCCAGTTTGGTTACCAGACCCTTTTGAAAGAAGACGAGGCGCGCCGCTTGGTGCGCCAGGGCAAGCTGGCCTTTGCGCTTTTGATCCCACAAGATTTCAGCGCCAACGCCATACCGGGTTTGAGTGCAGGCAGTGGGCAGCTCACGGTTTACACCTCAGCAGGTAACAACTACGAAAGCGCCATTCTTGCTGGGCAATTTGCCAAGGCTTTGGGCGAAGAAGTCAACGATGCCCTCAATGCCCAGCGTTGGGCTTTGGTCTTGAGTGCCAATTTGGGCTCGCAGCAAAGCGTAGACCGTTTGCGCCAGGGCGTGGCCCAACTCAGTGCGGGCGCCAAAGAGTTGAGCCACAGCATGGACGAAGCGTTGACGGCGGGCAACAACCTGCGCCAGGGCAGCATGCGGGTGCGTGACGGTGTGGGCAAGCTCAGCGATGGCACCCAGCAACTGGGCGCGGGTGTGAAAGCCATTGAGAACGGCTTACCCCCTGCGGATGATGTGCGGCGCGTGCGTGTGGGCGCCGAGAGCCTAGCCGCAGGGCACCAGGAGCTCGACAAAGCGCTGCAAGAATTGCGCACGGGCAGCCAACGTTTGGTGCAAGGCGTGGAGGGTTTCAAGTCTGAGACTGGAGCGAGTTTGTTTGTGCCCGCCAAACTCACGGAAGGCTTGGACCAACTGCAGCTGGGCGTGACCCAGCTTGACCAGGGCCTGGGCCAAGCCCAGCAGGGGCAGCAGCAGCTCAGCCAAGGCGCGGCTCAGCTCAGCACCTCGGTGCGCAGTCTGGCTTTTGGTGTGCGTGACTTGCGCGCCAATTTGCGCACCATGAGCAGCAAATTGCCTGAAGACGCCCAACTCGAGCAGCTGCGCCAGGGCGCACAAGAGTTGAACCAAGGCAACACCAAACTCAGCGAGGGTTTGCAGCGTTTGCGAGATGGCTCGCACCACCTCAGTGGCGGCATTGATGTGCTCATGAACGAGTTACCCGACCAACTGCACACCATCGAGGGCAGCGCCGAGGGCTTGGCCCACTCGGTCACGCCCGTGGTGGAGGTGGAGGCGGCTGTGCCCAACCACGGCAGCGGCTTTGCCCCCAACATCATCCCGCTGGCGATTTGGTTGGGTGCTGGCGTGGCGGTGTTTTTGATTCGTGTGCGCACCTTGCCGCACATGGCCCGTGGCTTTAGCGCACTGGCGCAATTTGTTGGCAAGGCAGTGGTGCCTTCTTTGATTGCGGTGGTGCAAGCGTTGCTGGTGTTGGCCACCCTGCATGGTGTGCTGGGCGTGGGCGTGCGGCATCCCTGGGCCTTGGCTTTGGTGCTCATCACCGCTGCGCTGGCCTTTGTTTTGGTGGTGTTTGCCTTGGCCCGTGCGTTTGGCGATGCCGGCAAAGCCATGGCCATGATCTTGCTCGCGCTGCAGGTGTCTGCCTCGGGTGGGGTCTTGCCGGTTGAGCTCAGCGGCAGCGTGTATGCGCAGATCAGCCCGTGGCTGCCCATGACTTGGGTGGTCAAGGGCGTCAAGGCGGCGATGTTTGATGCCTACGAGGGCGACTGGCTCATTCCCTGCCTGCTCACCTTGTGCCTGGGCCTGGCTGCTGCCTTGATTGCCAGTCGCGTGGGCCGCTGGCAATTCACAAGTTTGCGCGCCATGCGACCCACCCTTGATTTGTGAGCCTAGTCACGTGACCCTGGGCAAGATCTATTCCGCGCAAACACCGGCGCCTGCACCACAAAAGTTGAACGTACACACAGAATTTTTGACTTGAACACCAACACAAAAACAAACACACATACCCAGCCCACCGAGGCCCATGCGAACAGCAGCCAAGCCAGTGGGGCTGTTATCCCTGAAGGCGCGTCTGCTTGCGACGGCTTGACGGTGTTTTTTGATGGCTCATGCCCTTTGTGCCGCCGTGAAATCGGTATTTACCAATCGCTCCAAGCCGACCAAGCGGTGGCTTGGCAGGATGTCAGCGCGCCCACGTCGGCGCTTGCTGCGCAAGAACGCCAAGCGCTCATGGCGAGGTTCCATGTGCAGTTGCCCGATGGGCGTTTGCTCAGCGGCGCGCAGGCCTTTGTGGCTTTGTGGGCCCAGTTGCCGGGTTGGCGCTACCTTGCCAAATTTGCGGCTATCCCAGGCATCACACCGCTGATGGAGTTGCTCTACCGTGGCTTTCTCAAGGTGCGGCCCCGCATGCAAGTGTTGGCGCGTCGCTGGGACGACCGCAATCCGCGGCAGCCTTGAGCCACGAACACACCACCTCCATAAGAGCCCAGCTATGACCCCCTGGCAACAAGAACTCACCCCGACTGGCACCCTGCGCGTGGGGGTGGCCTACGCCCCCAAACCCACCCCGATCTTTGTGACCCAAGACAGTGCTGGTGCCGTGCGTGGCGTGGCACTGGACATTGGCAAAGCTCTGGCCGAGCACCTGGGTGTGTCGCTCGAACTCATGGTGGCAGCCACCACCGCAGAGCTGACCGAGGCATGTGTTGCTGGTGCGATCGATGTGGGCTTCATGCCTGCAGATGATGAGCGTCGCAAGCGGCTGGATTTCAGCCCGCCTTACTTCATGATTGAAAGCACTTTTTTAGCAGCGGCAGGCGCACATATCAAAACGCTGGCCGATGTGGACCGTGCCGATGTCACGGTGGTGGGTGTGGCGGGTTCGACCACCATCCGGGCTGCGGCACGCAGCGTCAAGGCCGCCAAAATCGTGGCTGCAACATCCGTGGCTCAAGCCATGGCCATGATGCAAGCCGGCCAGGCTCAGGCGTTTGCGCTCACCCACGACGCCCTGCCGCCGCTGCAACAAACTTTGCCTGGCTCGTTGATTTTGTCTGGGGCTTTTCAGGTCACAGGCGTGGCGATGGCCATGCAAAAAAATCGCCCGGCTGCACTGGCCAAGGTCTCGGCCTGGATGGTCCAAGCCAAAACCGATGGCACGGTCAGGCGAGCGCTGGACGATGCTGGCTTGAACACGCTGACCATTGCTCCCATATCTGCATCCTTGTCTGCGCCCACCTCTTGATGTCTGGCGTAGCTTGCGCCTGAACTGAATTTATGGCTACACACACACCCGGCACACTCGGGATTGATTTCGGCACCTCCAACTCCGCCTTGGCTTGGGCACCCCGTGGGGGCACAGCGCAATTGCTGCCTTTGGAGGGGTCTGCCTTGGCCATGCCTACGGCGGTGTTTTTCAACAGCGAAGACCTCAGCACCCACTTTGGACGCGAGGCCGTCACGCACTACCTCGAGGGTACCGAGGGGCGCTTGATGCGCTCGCTCAAAAGTCTTTTGGGCAGCCCCTTGTTGCTCGAGACCACGGTGGTGAACCACCGCCAGGTGAGCTTCCAAGACATCATTGCCATTTATTTGGCGACCTTACGCGAACGTGCTGCGCACACGCTGGGCCACGCCCCGCAGCGCGTGGTGATGGGTCGTCCGGTGCATTTTGTGGATGACGACCCGGTGCGCGATGCACAGGCACAAGCCTCTTTGCAGCAGGCGGCGCAGGCGGTGGGGTTTGAGGAGGTAGCGTTTGAGCTCGAACCGATTGCTGCCGCCTTGGACCATGAGCGTCGGCTCACGCATGAAAGCACCGTGCTGGTGGTGGACTTGGGCGGCGGCACCTCCGATTTCACGGTGGTGCGTTTGGGGCCGCAACGCATCCAGCGCGCAGACCGCAGCGACGATGTGCTGGCTACCACCGGTGTGCACATTGGCGGCACAGACTTTGACCAGCGGCTGAGCTTAGGGCAAGTCATGCCGCTGTTGGGCTACGGGCATCTTGGGCCACAAGGCCGCGAGGTGCCCAGCCGTGTGTTTTTTGACCTCTCAACCTGGCACCTCATCAACTGGCTTTACCAGCCGCGTGCCTTGGCCCAGGCCCAAGCGCTGTGGACCAACTATGCCCAGCCGCATTTGCACCAGCGCCTGATGCGCGTGTTGCAAGAGCGCCTGGGACACCGCTTGGCCTACGATGTGGAGCAGGCCAAGATCGCCTGCTCGCACAGTGGCACGGACAGCGCCATGGATTTGGCGCACATCGAGCCTGGTTTGCAAGCCGCCATGACTGCGGTTGACATGCAAGCGCAACTCCACGATTTGTTGGCGCGCACCGTGGCCTGTGCGCGTGCGTGCGTGCAAGCGGCTGATTTGGCCCATGGCAAGCCGGATGCCATTTACCTCACCGGGGGTTCGTCGGCCTTGCGGCCGTTTCAGCAGGCGCTGCAAGCAGCGTTTGTGGGCGTGCCCTTGATCGAAGGCGATTTGTTCGGTGGTGTGGCTTCGGGCCTGGCTTACAGCGCCAGGTCTTAAGACAGTGTGTGCTTGGCCATCGAGGCCGCCAATGAAGCGGCCAGCTCATGGTCTTTGTTTTGCAGAACTTCAATGGCACCCAGCCGGTCGCGCAGTTCGCGGTTTTGGCTCAGCTTGGCCTTGCCTTCGAGCCGGGTGACAGTGATCTCCACGCCCACGATGGCAGCGAGCATGCCCTTGATGTACTCGGGTGAAGAGTCGCCCATCTTCCAGGGTTTGGCCTCGCTGGCTTCGTGTTCGCGGGTGAGCCTGGCCACCACGCCGCGCACAAACTTTTCTTCGTCCATCAGCTTGATCTGGCCGTGCGCGTGCACCACCTCGTAGTTCCAAGTGGGTACCAGCCGGTGGGTTTCGTGTTTGCTGGGGTACCAGTTGGGCGAGATGTAGCCCTCAGCGCCGCGGAAAACCACCATGACGTCACCGCCATGGGCTGCGGTTTGGCACAGGGGGTTGGCGCGGGCCACATGCGCTGTGAGCGTACCGAACTCGCCGCGTTTGGGGTCGAACTCAAAGGGCAGGTGGTTGGCATCGAGCCCGTCAAAGTTTGTGACCAGCATGCCCAGGGGGTAGCTGCCGATGATGCGGTGCAGCTCAGCGGTGTCGGTGATGGTGAAGTGCGGCGGGTTGTACATGGCGGGCCTCAAAGCGCAAAGTCGTAGTCCACAGTCAAGGGGGCATGGTCTGAGAATTTCTCGCCTTTGTAAATCTCTGCACGCTGGGCGAGTCGACCCAGGGCGGGGGTGGCGAGGTGGTAGTCGATGCGCCAGCCGACGTTGTTGGCGTAGGCTTGGCCTCGGTTGCTCCACCAAGTGTAGGCCTCGTCGGTGGTCTCGGGATGGAGGTGGCGGTACACGTCCACCAGGCCACCTTGCTCGGGGTGGACGAGGTCGCTCATCCAGCTGCGCTCTTCGGGCAAAAAGCCTGAATTTTTCAGGTTACCTTTCCAGTTTTTCAGGTCGATGTTCTGGTGTGCAATGTTCACGTCCCCCACCAGTATGAATTCGCGTTGAGATTTCAGTCGATTGAGGTGCCCCGACATCTCGGCTAAAAACGCGAACTTAACCTGCTGGCGCTCATCGCCCGATGAGCCACTGGGAAAATAGCAACTGATGAGCGAGAGCTTGCGCCCAGACGAGTCAAACCGCAGCTCCACATAACGCCCCTCCACGTCAAATGCTGGGTTGCCCAGGCCCACCACGATGTCGCTGGGCTCGTGCCGTGTGTACAGGCCCACGCCCGAGTAACCCTTTTTCTCAGCAAAGTGAAAATAGCCTTGCAGGCCGGCAGGCGCATCAAACTTGCCCTGCACGTCCTCGTGCTGCGCTTTGACTTCTTGGACGCCCAGGACATCCACGTGTTGTTGTGCCAGCCATTCGAAAAAACCCTTTGTGGCTGCAGACCGGATCCCGTTGAGGTTTGCTGTGATGACTTTCATGAACCCATGTTTCTCGATGTGTCGTGACCAGGCCGGGCACCACGCCTTGCCTGCACACACTATTTTCGAGGAAATGGTCAGCTCATGAAGCCCAGGCTCGTTTTGCCATCGATCAGCGCCTCAAAAACCTTCCCAGGCTTGGCGCCTTTCCACTGCGACGAGGCGCCGGACAGCAGCCAGCCGGCTGACTCTGCGCATGGAGCCAGGCTATGGCCACAGCTACCTCTTCATCGCAACCGTCATGGATGATCACCATGCGCAATTTCACGAAGTGCGGCGCAGAACACTTTGGGCATCCTGCGCCTCGAGAGACCCGCCAAGTTGGCGGGGTCTATCACTGCTGCTTGGCGCCTTCGACCAAGCGCCGGCCTAGTCCAACAGCATAGGGGGCTGAGCGTGCCGTCAACATAGGGTCACCGGCACCCTCCACGCCCTTGGGCATGCGGTTCGGATCGAAGTTGATGGTTAGGCAAGCACCATCAGCATCCGTGGACACGGACGTGATCTTGAGTTGTCCCAACGTGATCTTGCGACGACCTTCGGGCAGAGGCACGGTGGCGTTGTCGAGCTTGTCGCCGGGTTGTGCAACTTCGAGGTTGAAGTTGAAGGCTGCTTGCCCAGACGCCACGCGCTGGCGCAGGTCATCGAACAAGAAGTTCGCACCCTTTTCCTTGGCTTGCTCGTCGCTCAGGCCTTGTACGCCGCCAACGGGTTCAAAGATCCACTTGCCGGCGGTTTTCTGTCCAGCGGCGTTGGTGAAGATAAAGCCATGCACGCCCCAATAGTTGATGGAGGCAAAGCTGGCGGGCACCGGTTGTGATGCGAAATAGCGGCCCTGGAGCAGCACCTCAGGGTTGGCATCTGCGAAGGCCTTCACCTTGGCTGGATCGGCCGCTTTCGTGGTGGGGTCGGGCTGCAGCGAAGCGACACGTCCGAGGAATTGCTGGGGATTGGCAGCGCCAAACACGGGCGCGTTGATGTTGCCGTGTTGCCAAACTTCGCCGTTGGGCAGGTCAAACTGCAAGCTCAGGTTGCGTTGGCTTTTGCCGTTGTCAGGTGCTTTGGGGTTGGCGCCGCCCACTGAAAAGCGCACAGTGACGGGGATCTTTTGCCCGCTGAAGGCCGAGGCGCTGGAAACGGCGCGGCCATCGGCATTGCCTACAAATTCACCCACGGCGCACACGCCCTTGGCGCCCGAGCGGCGATAACCTTCGAACTTGCCGAAGGTGGCCTCAAACTGGTTCACGAAGTCCAGCGGGCTCACCTGGGTGTTTGCCGAAGCGCGGTTGTCCGCCAAGACGGGCGTGGCCAACACGGCAAGCAGGCCGCAAGCGCCCAGGGTCAGCGCGAGGGGGTTGAGGCGATGCATGTTTTTCAAAATGGTCTCCAATGAGGTCATACAAATTAGCCCGGAACAGGTGCTGATCCGGTGGGGAAACCTCCCTAACAGTAGGAGGTACGAATCTATACGGGCTGGATTGCCGTTTGGTTTCAATTTTTTGTGGCGAGATAAAAACCTCACCAGGTGTAACCAGCCGACCCCCAGGCGCGTAAAGGTGAGAACTTACATGGCCTCATTCGGTGAGGTCATTCATTTTTTCAATCTGTAACGCCTCAGTGTCTGATACCTTCGCGTCACATTCCTCTTAAGTCATGTCCGCGGCGGCAGTTATCAGCATGGGCAATTGGATGTTGTTTATCCCTGCAAGCCCTTAACAGGACGTCTTTTTAGCGTCGCAGGTACTGCGTTTCTCAGCTCTCTACAATCAGGCGCTACAAAACCCCGACATGGCCTGGGTCCTAACTCACGCCGTGATGGTTCAGGATGTCATTTTTGAAGGAAAACCTCATGTCGCAAGCCCAAGCCCACGACCCGCTCGCACAAGAGTTTGTTGAGTTTTCCGTGGCCTGCGGCGTGCTGCGCTTTGGTGAGTTCAAGACCAAAGCCGGCCGCTTGAGCCCCTATTTTTTCAATGCCGGTTTGTTTGACGATGGCGCCAAACTCAGTCGTCTGGCGCATTTTTACGCGCAGCGTATCTTGGCGAGTGGCATCGAATTCGACATGGTGTTTGGCCCTGCGTACAAGGGCATTCCTTTGGGCGCTGCGGTGGCCATTGAGCTGGCCCGGTTGGGTAAAAACGTGCCTTTTGCCTACAACCGCAAAGAGGTCAAAGACCATGGCGAGGGTGGTTCGCTGGTGGGCGCACCCCTCAAAGGACGTGTGCTGATTGTGGATGACGTGATGAGTGCAGGCACCGCCGCACGTGAATCCATTGCCTTGATTCAAGCCGCTGGCGCCATCCCGCACGCCGTGCTCATCGCCCTGGACCGGCAAGAGATGGCCACCGAAAAGCAAGCTGACGGCACCACCAAAGACGTGCCTTACAGCGCGGTGCAGTATGTGCGCCAACAGCTCGGCCTGCAGGTCGCCGCCATCGCGTCGCTGAGCGACTTGTTGGCCTACTTGGCCATCCAAGGCAGCATGACCACCGACCTGGGCCGCGTGCAGGCTTACCGCGACCGCTACGGCGTTTGAACGGACTTAGCCCAGCTTTTTCTTCAGCAGCTCGTTGACCTGGGCCGGGTTGGCCTTGCCTTTGCTGGCTTTCATGATGGGGCCAACCAGGCCGTTGAGGGCCTTGGCGTTGCCGGCTCTGAACTCTTCAACGTTTTTAGGATTGGCGGCCAGCACCTCGTCGATGATGGCTTCTAAGGCACTGCTGTCGTTCATCTGCTTGAGGCCTTTGGCCTCGATGACGGCATCGACCTGCGCGAGTGCTTCACCAGCGGCCGGGGCTTGGTCCCACAAGGCTTCGAACACCTGGCGTGCGGCGTTGTTGCTGATGGTGTTGTCGGCAATGCGTTGAATGAGTGCGCCGAGTTGCGCGGCCGTCACGGATGCTTGCGCAATGTCCATCTCGCTCGCATTGAGGCGGCGCGAAACCTCGCCCATGATCCAGTTGCTGGCCAGCTTGG
>DKJZ01000001.1 GCA_002454975.1 Hylemonella sp. UBA6679 | reverse complement strand
GCCCAGGCGGTTCATGCCGCTGTTCATCTTGAGGAACACGCGGTGGCCCGCATGGGTTTTGTGGGTGGCCAGCATGTCGATTTGTTCTTCGCAATGCACGGTGTGCCACAGCCCCAAGCGCGAACACAGCTCGAGGTCGCGCTGCTCAAACACGCCTTCAATTAACAAAATGGGGCCGCGCCAGCCCAGGTCGCGCACGCGCTGGGCTTCGTCCAGGTCGAGCAGGGCAAAGCCGTCGGTGCCGCGCAGGCCTTCAAACACGCGCTCAATGCCGTGCCCGTAGGCATTGGCCTTGACCACCGCCCACAATTTGGCATCGGGCGCGTGGGCTCTGGCACGGGCCAGGTTGTGGCGCAAGGCCGCTGTGTGGATGGTGGCGCGGATGGGGCGGGACATGTCAATCGAAGATGGGCGCACGAAGCATAGGGTTAAGCCACGATTTTGACACCTGGGCGCATGCTATAACCTGCCATCGCTTAGTAGCCCAAGAAAATCACCCAGCCATTGCCCGGCAGTGGCCCAACAGTCTGTCCATGAAACGCGGTTTTTACACCATCATGTCGGCGCAGTTTTTCAGCTCGCTGGCCGACAACGCCTTGTTTGTGGGGGCTGTGCAGTTGTTGCGCGGTGCCGGCGCGCCAGAGTGGCAGCAAGCCGCGTTGGTGCCGATGTTTGCTTTGTTCTACGTGATTTTGGCGCCCTTCGTGGGCGCTTTTGCCGACGCCTACCCCAAAGGCAAGGTCATGCTCATGAGCAACACCATCAAGGTGATGGGTTGCCTCATGATGCTGTTTGGCTCACACCCATTGATTGCTTATGCGGTGGTGGGCCTGGGCGCTGCGGCTTACTCGCCGGCCAAGTACGGCATCTTGACCGAGCTGCTGCCCGCCTCGCAACTGGTCAAGGCCAATGGCTGGATCGAGGGGCTGACGATTGCGTCCATCATTCTGGGCGTTTTGATTGGCGGCCAGTTGGTGGGGCCGGCTGTTTCTGCGCACCTTTTGGCGTTTGACCTGCCGGTGCTGCACACCAGCATCGACACCGCGCCCGAGGCGGCCATCAGCGTGCTGATTTTTGTCTACATCTTGGCCGCGTGGTTCAACACCCGCATTCCCGACACGGGCGTGGAGATGCGCCCCATGCCCAAAAACCTGTTGGCACTTTTGCCCGATTTCTGGCGCTGCAACTCAGCCTTGTGGCGCGACAAACTCGGCCAAATCTCCTTGGCCACCACCACCTTGTTTTGGGGCGTGAGCGGCAATTTGCGTTACATCGTGCTGGCCTGGGCCGCAGCGGCTTTGGGCTACAGCGTGACCCAAGCCTCGTCCTTGGTGGGTGTGGTGGCCATTGGTACGGCCGTGGGTGCGGTGGTGGCCTCCATGCGCATGCGCCTGGAGCACGCCACGCGGGTGATGCCCCTGGGCATCGGCATGGGTGTGTTGGTGATCTTGCTCAACTTCATCGACAACGTGTGGGTGGCCGCCCCTTTCTTGGTGCTGCTGGGTGGCCTGGGGGGCTTTTTGGTGGTGCCCATGAACGCGCTTTTGCAGCACCGCGGCCACAACCTCATGGGCGCGGGCCGTTCGATTGCTGTGCAAAACTTCAACGAGCAAGCCTGCATCTTGGGCTTGGGCGGTCTCTACACCTTGTCCACGGGCCTGGGGCTGTCGGCCTTTGGTGCCATCACTGGCTTTGGGCTGATCGTGGCGGGCTTCATGTGGTTGATTCAACGCTGGCACCAAGCCAACCTCGCCAACCATGGCGCAGAAGTTGAGCGCCTCATGGAGATCGCCCGCAACGACGACTTGCACGGCTGAGCGTGCAAGCCCGCTCTGCGCAACGCCTAGCCGCGCTGGCCCTGGTGCTCAATGCCCTGATCTGGGGGCTGTCGTGGTGGCCGTTTCGCGAGATGCAAACCCAGGGCCTGCACCCGCTGTGGGCCACCTGCATCTTGTACGCACTGGCGCTGGCCCTGCTCTTGGTGCTGCGTCCGCAGTCCCTCACCACTTGCCTGCAACACCCTGAATTGCTTTGGCTGGCCTTCGCTGCGGGCCTGACCAATGTTGGCTTTAACTGGGCGGTCACCGTCGGCGACGTGGTGCGTGTGGTGCTGCTGTTCTACCTCATGCCGGCCTGGGTGGTGCTGCTGGCCTGGCCGCTGCTGGGCGAGCGCCCCACGCGCGCGGCCCTGCTGCGCCTGGCCTTGGCCCTGGTGGGTGTGGTGGTGGTGCTCAAAACCCCCGAGACGCCCTGGCCTTGGCCCCAACACAGCGCCGACTGGCTCGCACTCATGGGTGGCTTTTGTTTTGCGCTGACCAACATCTTGCTGCGCCGTTTTGCGCCCGCCCCCGAAAGCGCGCGCATGGTGGCCATGCTCGGCGGGGCCAGCGCCACAGCCCTGCTTGCCGCCCTGGCCGCAGGTGCCATGGGCCTGGCACAAGCGCCGCAGGGCCTGGCTTGGCTGGGCTTGGCCGCTGCCACGGGTGTGGCCTTCTTTCTGGCCAACCTCAGCTTGCAGTTTGGCGCTGCCCGCTTGCGGGCCAACACCACCTCGCTCATCATGCTCACCGAAGTGGTGTTTGCCACCGCCTCGGCCGTGCTGCTGGGCACCAGCGTGCTGACCTGGCACATCGTGCTGGGCGGGGCCTTGATTGTGTTGGCTGCCTTGTGGGCCGCTTTTGACAGTTCAGCATGATTTTGGCTTTGAGGCCATACTGCGCTTGATAAAGCCGCTTCTTTTTTCATAGCAAACCAAGCTCACCATGACCACTGCCTACAACTTTGACGCCACCACCATTGATGGCCAACCCCTGTCTTTGCAGGCCTTGCAGGGCAAGGTGCTGCTCATCGTCAACACGGCCAGCGCCTGCGGCTTCACGCCCCAGTTTGCCGGGCTTGAAGCGCTGCACACAACCTATGGCGAGCGCGGCTTGGTGGTGATGGGTTTTCCGTGCAACCAATTTGGCAGCCAAGACCCGTTGAGCAACGACAAAATCCACGACTTTTGCCAGCGCAACTACGGCGTGAGTTTTCCCATGATGGCCAAAGTTGAGGTCAACGGCGCCGGCGCGCATCCCTTGTTTGCCTGGCTCAAGCAAGCCGCCCCGGGGCTCTTGGGCACCGAAGGCATCAAGTGGAACTTCACCAAATTTTTGGTGGGCAAAAACGGCCAGGTCATCCAGCGCTACGCACCCACCGACAAGCCCGCAAGCTTGGCCAAAGACATCGAGGCAGCGCTGGCTGCCCCCGTGTAAGCCATCACGCTGCTGGTTTTTGCCAGCTCTTCACACCACGTCAGCTCACTTGTTCAAGCGTGGCGCACGGTCTAACTCTGTGGCCAGCTCTTGCCTCCACCACTTGGCCTGGGCTGTGGTGCCGTGGCCGGCCGTCTCTGGGCTGCTTGGAATCAGGTACAGCCTGGCCTGTTTGATGCGGGGCAACTCGCGCTCCATCAAACCCAACTCGGGGCGGTTGCGCTCGTCGTCGGCCGAGTTGATCACCAGCACCGAGGCACGAATGTTTTCCAAACCTTTGGAGGGGTCGTAGTCACCCGACGACTCCCACTGGTAGAGGTGGTCGTTGGCGTCGCCTGCAAACGGGCCGTTGAGGCGTTGGTTCAACAAGGCATCGGCCTTTTCGCGGGTGGGCGCGGCTTTATAGAGCCCCTGGTCACCGCCGTTGGTGGCGGTGGCGTAGTACACGCTGGCAAACTGCCAGCTGCGCGGCTGCTTGGTGTAGTTGCCGCCCATCCACTCAGGGTCTTGGCGGATCGAGTCGCTGATCAAGCGGCGCATCATCCAGTTGCGCCCCGACATGGCCACAGGCATGGAGGCCATGGGTACCGCAATGTCGACCATGCCAGGCCAGCGCTGCGCCCACATCCAGGTTTGCATGCCGCCCATGGAGTTGCCAATGACCACACGCAGATGCTTGACGCCCAAATGCTCGGTCACCAGGCGGTGCTGGCCGTTGACCATGTCGTCGTAGTTGTAGCGCGGAAACTTGGCGCGCAAGCCGTCTGAGGGTTTGGTGGATTTGCCAGTGCCAATCGCATCGGGCAGGATCACGTAGTACTTGCTGGCATCAAGCGGCTGGCCCGGGCCAAACAGCTGGCCGCCAAATGCGGGGCCGAGCATGCCCGCGCCGCTGCCCGTGGTGCCGTGCAGCACCAGCACGGCCTCCTTGCTCGGGTCGCCCAGGGTGGTGTAGTGCAGCTTGACGTCCATCACATCGCCCGTGCTGAACTTGAAATTGCTCACCACGTAGCTGCCTTCTTTGCGCTGCACATAGTCTTGCGCCTGCGCCGGCAGAGCAGCCGCCAGCAGGGCCACGCCAGCGGTGATGAGCAGGTGCAGCGGCCGTGACATTGCACGGCGCGCGCGCGCGGTGGAAGGGCTTGTTTCAAACATGGCGGTCTCCAAAGAAGACCCCCATGTTAGCCCTGCGCTTAGCGAGGCGACATGGGTAGTCACCCCAAGCCAAGTGCGCTCAATGGAGCCTGGCGTTCAGATCAGCGCAGCGTCGAGCACCTCGACCCAATGCTTGACGGGGGTGGCTGTGCCCGACTGCAGGTGGGTGATGCAGCCGATGTTGGCCGACACAATCACCTCGGGCGTGATTTGCTGCAGGTGGCCGAGTTTGCGGTCGCGCAACTGGTAAGCAATCTCGGGGTTGAGCACGCTGTAGGTGCCGGCCGAGCCGCAGCACAGGTGCGGCTCGTTGTTGGCCACCTTGACGGCAAAGCCCAGGTCGCCCAGGTGCTTTTCCACGCCGCCGCGCAGCTTTTGGCCGTGCTGCAAAGTGCAAGGCGGGTGAAATGCCACTTGCGCCACGTTGACCGAGACCTTGCCTTTGAGGGCGTCAACCAGGTCGGGCAAGAGTTCGCTCAGGTCTTTGGTGAGCGCGCTGATGCGCGCGGCTTTCTCGGCGTACTGCGGGTCGTCTTGCAAGATGTGGCCGTACTCTTTGACGGTCACGCCGCAGCCCGAGGCGTTCATCACAATGGCTTCAACTTGGTCAATCATCGGCCACCACGCGTCGATGTTGATGCGCATCTGCGCTTTGCCGCCGTCTTGGTCGTTGAGGTGAAACTTCACCGCGCCACAGCAACCCGCTTTGGGTGCCAGCACCGCTTGGATGCCCGCGGCGTCCAGCACGCGCGCAGTGGCTGAATTGATGTTGGGCATCATGGCCGGCTGCACACAGCCCTCCAGCATGAGCACCTTGCGGGCGTGTTCGCGGTTGGGCCAACGCCCAGCGTTTTGTGGCGCAGGCACTTTGGCTTTGAGCGCGTCTGGCAGCAAGCCGCGCACCATCTGGCCCATTTTCATGGCCGGCTTGAACAGCGGCGAAGGCAGGCCTTCTTTGAGCGCCCAGCGCACCAGCTTTTCGCCAGCGGGGCGTTCCACCTTGGCGTCCACCAGTTTGCGCCCGATGTCCACCAGGTGCCCGTAGTCCACGCCCGAGGGGCAGGTGCTTTCGCAGTTGCGGCAGGTCAGGCAGCGGTCGAGGTGCTGCTGGGTTTTGCGGGTGGGCGTGTGGCCCTCCAACACCTGCTTCATGAGGTAGATGCGGCCGCGCGGGCCGTCCAGCTCATCGCCCAGCAGCTGGTAGGTGGGACAGGTGGCGGTACAAAAGCCGCAGTGCACGCACTTGCGCAAAATGGCTTCGGCGGCCAGACCGTCGGCGGTGCCTTGGTATTCGGGAGCGAGGTTGGTTTGCATGCTTAGTGGTCTGCGAGCAGACGGCCACGGTTGAAGATGTTGGCAGGGTCGAACTGGCGCTTGAGCTCTGCGCTGATGCGGTCCAGCGGGGGCTTGAGCGCGTCAAACACCTGGGTGTGCGCGCCGTGTTTGCCCGATGGCTCCACAAACAAGGTGGCAGACCCACCCACAGTTTGCGCTTTAGCTCTGATTTTTGTAGCAGCTTCGGTGTTGCCTGCTGGCACAAACACCCAGCGCTGGCCGCCCAGCCATTCAATGAGGGTGTCACCCAGCCCCAGCGGTGCGGTGGTTTGGGGCACCGACAGGCGCCAGAGCTCGTCACCACGGGCAAAACCTTGGGCAAACCAGGGCAGCAGCAGGTCGCGGGCTTTGGCCCAATCGGCACGGGTGGCGGCATCGTCCAAGCGGGTACCACCCACCTCGGCAAGCATGCGCTGGCTGGCCGATTCCACCGCCGCAACCGCACCGCGCAGGCGCACGTACAGCGTGGGCTCGGCGTTGTCGATGACCCACGAACTGGCGTTCAGGGGCAGGGGCTGACCGGCCCAGGCGTTGAGTTTTTGCAGCGCTGTGGCTTCGTCCAGCACAAAGCGCAGGGTGGTTTCGGCAGGGGCCACGGGCAAGACTTTCAGGCTCACATCCGTCATCAAACCCAAGGTGCCCAAACTGCCGGCCATAAGACGTGAAACGTCGTAGCCCGCCACGTTTTTCATGACCTGGCCACCAAAGCTCAAAAACTCGCCTTTGCCGTTGATGAGGTTCACGCCCAAGATGTAGTCGCGCACCGCACCGGCTGTGGCGCGGGCCGGACCCGACAAACCGGCAGCCACCATGCCGCCGATGGTGCTGTTGTCAGAAAAGTGCGGGGGCTCAAAAGGCAGGCATTGGCCATGTTGCGCCAGCAGCGCCTCCACCTCGGCTAAGCGGGTGCCAGTGCGCACACGCACCACCAGCTCGCTGGGCTCGTAACTGAGGATGCCAGCGAGCTCACGGGTGCTGAGCAACTCGCCTTGCAGGCTTTGGCCGTAAAAGTCTTTGCTGCCACCGCCACGCAGGCGCAAGGGCGTCTGGTCGGCCGCTGCGGCACGGATGCGCTCCACAAAGGGCGCAATGAGGGGAGATTGGGCTGTGTCCATCCAGCAATGGTAAAGGCAGCCGGCCGGCTTACTTGTGTTGGAACAGGTCGGACTGAATAACCATAAAAAAACCCGCCAGGGCTGCAAACCGTGGCGGGCTAAAGAAGGAGACTTTCAAACGATACAGATCAGCGGTTGTAGGCGCTTTCGCCGTGGGAGGCGATGTCCAGGCCTTCGCGCTCTTCTTCTTCCGTGACGCGCAGACCAATGGTCATGTCGACAATCTTGAAGGCCACGAAGGACACCACGCCAGACCACACCACGGTGATGAGCACGGCTTTGAGCTGTGTCCACACCTGCGCCATCACCGAGTAGTCGGCAGCGGTCACGGCGGTGGCTGTGACCCAGTCGGCCACGAAGCCAGGGCCGCCCAGCGAAGGCGAGTTGAACACGCCAGTCAAGAGCGCACCCACAATACCGCCCACGCCGTGCACACCGAACACGTCCAAGGTGTCGTCAGCGCCCAGCATCTTCTTCAGGCCAGTCACGCCCCACAGGCAGACAAAGCCAGCGATCAAGCCGATGATCAGCGCGCCGCCAATGCCCACGTTGCCCGCTGCTGGCGTGATGGCCACCAGGCCAGCCACAGCGCCGGATGCAGCGCCCAACATGGAGGCTTTGCCACGGTGCATGGCTTCACCCAGGCACCAGGCCAACACAGCCGCTGCGGTGGCCGCAAAGGTGTTGATGAAGGCCAGGCCTGCAAAACCGTTGGCTTCCAGGGCCGAGCCGGCGTTGAAACCGAACCAACCCACCCACAGCAAGGCAGCGCCCACCATGGTCAGCGTCAGGCTGTGAGGAGCCATCGACTCTTTGCCGTAACCCAAGCGCTTGCCGCTCATGTAAGCACCCACCAAGCCAGCCACAGCTGCGTTGATGTGCACCACGGTGCCGCCAGCGAAGTCCAGCGCGCCAGACTGCCAGATGTAACCGGCTTTGCCGTTCATGGCATCGACCACTTCAGCCGCGGTGTAGGCATCCGGACCCATCCAGAACCAGACCATGTGCGCGATGGGGGCGTAGCTGAAAGTGAACCACAGCACCATGAACATCAGCACGGCCGAGAACTTCATGCGCTCAGCAAAGGCACCCACGATCAGGGCGCCGGTGATGCCCGCAAACGTGGCTTGGAAGGCAGCAAACACGATCTCAGGAATCACCACGCCTTTGGAGAACGTGGCCGCATTGGCAAAGGTGCCTGCAGCGTTGTCCCAAATGCCGTTCATCAACAGGCGGTCAAAGCCACCAATGAAGGCGTTGCCTTCGGTGAAGGCCAGGCTGTAGCCGTAGATGAACCACAGCACCACGATCAGCGAGAAGCTGACCATGACCTGCATGAGCACGGACAGCATGTTCTTGCTGCGG
>DKJZ01000103.1 GCA_002454975.1 Hylemonella sp. UBA6679 | reverse complement strand
GCCGTCCAGGGTGTCCATCATGATCTTGCGCAGGGCACCGTCTTTGTCGCGTGCCAAGAGCGGATCCCAGTTGCTGCCCCACAGCAGCTTGATGACGTTCCAACCCGCACCGCGGAACTCGCCTTCGAGTTCCTGAATGATCTTGCCGTTGCCACGCACCGGGCCGTCCAAGCGCTGCAAGTTGCAGTTGATCACGAAGATCAGGTTGTCGAGTTTTTCACGCGCGGCCAAACCAATGGCGCCCAGCGATTCCACCTCGTCCATCTCGCCGTCACCGCAGAACACCCACACCTTGCGCTTGGAGGTGTCAGCAATGCCGCGGGCATGCAGGTACTTCAAAAAGCGCGCTTGGTAAATGGCCATCAAGGGGCCCAAGCCCATGGAGACGGTGGGGAACTGCCAGAACTCGGGCATGAGTTTGGGGTGGGGGTAGCTCGACAAGCCTTTACCATCCACCTCTTGGCGGAAGTTGAGCAACTGCTCTTCGGTCAAGCGGCCTTCCAGGTAGGCGCGGGCGTACACACCGGGCGAGACGTGGCCTTGGATGTAAATGCAGTCGCCGCCGTGGTTCTCGTTTTCAGCGTGCCAAAAATGGTTGAAGCCGGCACCAAACATGTGGGCCAGCGAGGCAAAAGAGCCAATGTGGCCGCCCAAGTCGCCACCGTCTTCGGGGTTGTGACGGTTGGCCTTGACCACCATGGCCATGGCGTTCCAGCGCATGTAGGCGCGCAACCTCTCTTCAATCTCGATGTTGCCGGGGCAACGCGCTTCCTGGTCAGGCTCGAGGGTGTTGACGTAGCTGGTGTTGGCTGAGAACGGCATGTCGATGCTGTGCTCGCGGGCGTGGGCCAGGAGTTTTTCCAACAGATCGTGGGCACGCTCGGGGCCCTCCTGGGCAATCACCGCGGCGAGGGCATCCATCCACTCGCGGGTTTCCTGGTTGTCGGGGTCGAGGCGCGCGTGGTTGGCCGCACCAAAAGCCTGATCGGGCATTGCAGACATGGGTCTCCTGCTTTCTTTTGTGAAGAGTTAAGGTGGTTGAAGTTTAAAACAGATTCCCTGAAATTTCAAATAACAATTTGCCGTTTCATATAGTGGATTTCAGGCTTGTATTTGCGCTGCATCAGCACACTACACTTCTCCCCCATGCGCTCTGTATTCATCGGCCTGCTGGCCCACCTTGTGAACCGCGTCTCATCGCCCTCGGTGCGGCGGTGGTCGCTTTGGTGGCGCGAGCTCTCGCCCTGGCGCCAGGACCGGCTGGCGATGTTGGCGCCCTTGGCCGCGGTGGCCTTGTTTTTGGCGGCCATTGCCGCGTCCTTCACGTACCTGCGGCTGGAAGAACTCGACCGCGAGAGCGAAGCTGTGCAGCGCGATGCGGAGTACGCCCAACAGCGCCTGCGCCTGCGCCTGCTCGAGCGCCAAGAAGAGGTGATGCGTTTGTCGCGCGACATTGCCAACCGCGAGATGAATGGCGAAGAGTTTCGCCGGCGCAGCGGCCTGATCATCAAACAAAGCCCTGAGCTCCACAGCCTGACCTGGGTGGATGAGCAACAACGCGTGATCGCCACCATGGGTGGCACCGGCCGCGCCATGAACCACACGCATGAAGTGGGCGAGGTCTTGCACCAAGGCCAAACCCGCGACAGCCTGGGCCAATCGGTCGAGACCGGCCAGCCGATCTACAGCCTCGAGCTGCGGGCCGACCGCGACCACATGCTCCACACCCTGGTGCCCTTCTCCGATGGCAAGCGCTACCGCGGTGTGGTGCTGGCGGAGTACTCGGTCGATGGGCTGTACCACTACGGTGTGCCGTCAGAGCTGTCCTCGCGGTATGCGGTGTCGCTCATTGATGCACGCGGCGACTTGCTCGCTGGCATCACCATCCCCAAACGCAACCCCGCCACCCAGCTGCTGCCCTGGACCAGCTTTGCCAAGGGCTACGATGTGCCCGTGACGCCCGTGGGCCAGGGCTTGAGCATTCGGGTGCAGGCCTACCGAACCTCGCTGGGTGTGGTGGGCAGCGGGCTGTTTTGGTTGGTGTGCACCTTGAGTGTCATGACCACCTGGATGCTGGTGGCCAATTGGCGCCACACGCGCCGGCGCCAGCAAGCCCAGCAAGCCCTGATTTCAGAAACCAACTTTCGCCGCGCCATGGAAAACTCCATGCCAACAGGCATGCGCGCGCTCGACTTGCAGGGCCGCATCACTTACGTGAACGCGGCCTTTTGCAACATGACGGGCTGGGCCTCGCACGAGCTGGTGGGCTGCACCGCGCCCTTTCCATATTGGCCAGAAGACGACCACGACTACCTGCAGGCCCGCTTGCACGACGAGCTCAGCGGGCGCATACCCAGCGGCGGCTTTCAGGTGCGGGTGCGGCGGCGCGACAACACTTTGTTTGATGCGCGCATCTACGTCTCGCCCCTGGTGGACGCGCGCGGCCAGCAAACCGGCTGGATGACCTCGATCACCGACATCACCGAGCCCAACCGCGTGCGCGAGCAGCTCTCGGCCTCTTACGAGCGCTTCACCACCGTGCTTGAAGCCCTGGACGCCTCGGTGTCGGTGGCCCCCATTGGGTCGGGCGAATTGCTGTTTGCCAACAAGATGTACCGGCAGTGGTTCCAAGACTTGTCCGAGGCCCACGTTCGCCTGGCCAACCGCTTGCACAACAACGCCCTGCCCCGCGCAGACGACGCCGACCAAGCCGACGCGCTGGTGGGCATGCCCACCATGGGGCTGAGTGATTTGGAGAGCGAAAGCACCGAGATTTTTCTCGACAAGCTGGGCAAATGGCTCGAGGTGCGCAGCCGCTACCTCACCTGGGTGGACGGGCGACTGGCGCAAATGGTGATTGCCACCGACATCACCCAACGCCGCGAAGCCGAGCTGCAAGCCGCCGAGCAAGCTCGCCGCGCAGAAACCGCTGGGCGCCTCATCACCATGGGTGAAATGGCCTCCAGCGTGGCCCACGAACTCAACCAGCCGCTCACCGCCATCAACAACTACTGCAACGGCATGCTCAACCGTGTGAAGGCCAAGCAAATGCAGGAAGAAGACCTGCTCACCGCGCTGGAGAAAACCGCCAAGCAAGCGCAACGCGCTGGGCAAATTATTCAGCGCATCCGCTCGTTTGTGAAGCGCAGCGAGCCCAAC
>DKJZ01000101.1 GCA_002454975.1 Hylemonella sp. UBA6679 | reverse complement strand
ACACAGAACGACGAGGGGCCGGGTGTCGTTCATGCGTCATATTGTGTGCAAAAAAGGTACGTTGAGTATCGACCAATTTCGATGCAATTCTGCGCATGAATATCTATCAAGTTTGGAATGGCTCGAAAAGGCCAAAGCGGCTGTTTTTGGGGCTTACCAGGCGTTTTCGGTCTAGGATCGGCGTCAACTCAGGGGTTGATCAAGGCCTCTAGGCGTGAACGCAGCGGCTCGCCCACCTTCAGGCCCAAGTGCGCAGCGGCAGCATTTGTATGCGAAATAACGCCATGCGCCCAGGCATCCATCGCTTCCCCAATGCGTGCGCTGGTGTGCGTCACGGTGGCGCCGGCGTCGTCAGGCGTGACCTTGGTGATGGAGTCCACCAGCACCACATGTCCTGCGGGGCCTTGGGCAATGGTTGTTTTGAGCATGGCCCATCTTCGGCCAGCCATTGTGGGCCAGTTGAAATAAATATTTCTTGCCTATACAATAATTGAGCCCATGAAGTTCACCTTTGATCCACGCAAAGATGCTGCCAACCTCGTCAAGCATGGGCTCTCGCTGAGTGACGCACCCCTGGTTTTCAATGCGCCTCATAAGTTAACGCTCGAGAGCCCCCGCGCAGAAGAAGCCCGTAAGTTGGATATAGCGTTGGTTGAGTTGGCCGGTGTGGTGTTGGTCTTGGTTTATGTGATGCGTTCGCCAAATGAAGTTCGTGCTATTTCCTTTCGGCGAGCTTCGAAACAAGAAAGGAACTTGTATGACAAGTACATCTGAAAAAAAGAAGGCATCGGATTGGTTGCGCATCAAACAGGAAGCAGCAAGTGAGGCACCTATTGCGCATCGTGGATCCGACGGTCCTTACGACCCCAACGATGAGGCTGCCACAAGCGCCTATTGGAAAGAAGCCACCATCCGTCGAGGACCGGGCCGACCAGCGCTAGCCGTCAAACGCCCGACGTTGAACATGCGGGTGGACGCTGAAATATTGGCGGCATTCAAAGCGACAGGTCCAGGCTGGCAAACGCGTATCAATGCTTTGTTAAAAGATGCTGTTCGACGTGGCGTTGTTAAGACTTAGCGAATAAATGAGCCATCCCCGAGAAGATGATGAAAAAAGCCTGCTACTGAATCAATAGCAGGCTTTTCAAGTGGGGTGGTGCTGTGTGGCTGACAAGCTCAACCACTGTGAATTCAACCAGTGTCTTGAGATTCTGGTGTTATCGGAATAGGAAGCAGTCGGAGCAATTGTTGGTAGCGGTGGTCCGTTAACCCCAGCGCATCTTGAATGGCTTGCCGGGCCATCTACCCGCAAAAGCAACATTCCGACTTGCGGGGACTTTCCTGGCGGGACGGGGGGAGCGCCCTTCGGTCATCTCCAGTTCTTGCAGGAACTCCCCAATCCGTAGGGTGCGATAGCACCGCACCAGATCAGCGTTTGGTGCTGGCGTCTTCAATCGCTTTGGTCATGGCGGCATGCTCCCACTTCACGGCCTTGCAACCGTTCTGCTGAAATGCTGGCGGGGTTTTAGCTGGAGGCGTGTCTCCCTTGTAAACACCAATGACGCCCTTGCCGCGTTTCAGGCTTTCCTCGATCTCCCAATTGACCCATTTGCTCGAAGCAGTTTTGTCGGTGAGGTACACCAGCGTGACCGAGCAGCGATCGATTTTCTCGCGTATGTTCCGCTTGATGTAATCAGCATTGGTGCTGTCATAGGGCTCTTTGACCGAGTGATCATCGAACTGCAGGTCCGTCTTGTCATTTTTTGACTGACCACGCAGTAGATTCACTTCGTCCAAGTCATCGTGGTCAAAGCTGATGAACACGTGCCTGCTGACATCCTCTTTGGCTTCGGCAAGCCGTTGCTTCACTTTGTCCTCAAGGCTTTTTATATCCGAACTGAACAAACCGCCACCAGAACCGCCACCCATGTTCATTCTCCTTCGTTGAATTGAAACTCGAGACAGGCAATGCAACGACCACATGGTTGGCTGTTGCCGGTATGGCACGAGTAGGTTCCCGCCACGCCTTTTTCCGTCGCAAGCCGAACGACATCAGCCTTGCCAAATTCGATCAGGGGTGTGAGCACTTTGATCTGGCGTCCCATCGCTGCCGCAATGGCTTGCTCAGCCTGAACGAGAAAGGGTTGGCGTTGGTCGGGAAACAGACTGAATTGTTCGGCCAGCAAGCCAATGGCGACCGACGATGCGCCAACCTGATAGGCGTAGGCGCTCCCCATCAGCAGGAACAGAAAATTCCGGCCCGGTGTAAAAGCGTCCTCTTTCACGTCCATGCCGACATTCGTCAGGCCGGAGGCAATGACTTGCCCAAAGCCGCTGAGATCCATCCTTGTTGGTACGGGAAGCCCAAGCTGCCGATGGACGGCTTGGCATGTCGCCCACTCCTTGGCGGCTGCCCGCTGCCCGTAATCAATGAACAATGGAAAGTGGTCGATGTGGTCTTCCTTGGCCATAACGCCAATCAGGGTCGAATCAAGACCGCCCGAAACGAGATTCACAAAACTCACAGATAGGCCTCCCGTTTAGCGACGCGCATCGTCAGCCAGGTCGCCAGATCGACACAGCCCAACGAGTGTCCAAACCGGGAGGCAATCTCACGAAATGTATCTTCGACTTCTTCGTAACAGGAGAGGCGTCCCAGTCGGCTCGGTGCAATTCTGTTCGTTAACTCCGAACCAAACGCCATCATCAAGTCGCCTGTTCTGATACCGACGGAACCCCGGAAGCCTTTCATGGAACTGTGACCTGGCCGTTCATCAACAGGGGCAAGAGCCAGTCGCGGAGCTGGGTGAGTTGCTGGTTTTCCTTAGTATTGTTGGCGATTTTCTCGAATGTCGGCTCAACGATGGCGGCAAACTTTTCAATAACCTCGTCTTTGGGAATGGCGAGATTGGTCAACTCAATGTCATTCGAGACGATGGAATCAAAGACGGAACCTGATGACTTGACCTGCAGATGGTGGATTAACTCTTTGGCCAGAAAGAACAAGAACACATGGCTGACACTCGGTTTGGCCCGCAACGCATAACAGGATTGGTTCATTGCCATGTCGACACCTGCCAATACCAGCCTGCCCACGGAGCCACGCGCGGTGATGAAAACAGTGTGTTTGCCAAAGCACTTGGTGCTACTGCCTTTCAATCCTTCTTCGGTGATGTAGTCTGCTGTTGAAAATTTGAAGATGGTTCCGTCCGCATCAGTAGGCGTAAAAAACGGGATGTCACCGCCCCAAAACTCCTGTTTTTTCTTGGTTGGTGTTCCTCCGCCAAGCAAATCCGCAACTGCCAGCACGCTCGAAGCGCTCCACCCCTCCGGAATCTCCCGTTTCAAGGTGGCGTTGTAGACCATCTTGCCGCCGGAGGATTTGTAGGGTTTGTCGTTGGTGTCAGGGAAGTCGAACTGCACGAACCAGTAGTCATACAGCGCCTTGGCCATCGCCTCCAGCTCGGCGTTGATGCGGTTGTTGCAGTCGATCTTGGTGTCAAGGGCGGAGAGGACGGCGGCAATCTTCTTTTGCTGATCTTTGTCTGTGATAGCTGGCACAGCCATCTCATGCAACTCATTCCGATTGACGCCAGGAACCGCACTTTTGTCAGATGTGCGAATTCGGCCAAGACAACTCAGCAGGTAATAGATGTACTTCGGATCATTACCCTTAAAAGTGGTGACATAGAGTGCTGTGTTGTGTGGCCAATATTTACCATTTACGTAATACATTTCACCAAGCGTGCCATATCGTCCAGTGACAACGCCTTGGCCTTCAACCATGTACTCATCGTGATAACCCGTTACTCCAGCAGAGCTTATGACTGGGTAAGGCCCGGAGCGACGCTGGTTCTCAGGAAGATCGTAACCACGCTTTAGATTTAGTAAGTCACCAAGACGCCTGGGCGATGCATTAGCCATGACGCAACCCCGCCAACTGCTTCTTGATCTCTTTCTCCAACCCCGCCGATTCCTTGAATAGCGCATCCAGCCTATCGGTAAAACCCTTCTTCTTCTCTGCAAACTGCGCTGGAGTCAGATCGCTGTATTCAATCTTCACCTCGAAATACTGTCCGGCGCTCAAGCTGTAATTCTTGGCAGCGATGTCGGCATAGCTGACCACCACTGAGAAATCTTCAATCGCCTCCTTGCCATTGAAGGTGGCGATGATGCGGTCTTCTTCCTCTGTGGAGAGCAGGGTTTTCTGGTTCTTGCCGTCCTTGACCTTGGTGCCGAGGCCAGAGGCGTCGATCAGCACCACGTCGCCTTGGTTGGACGCATCGATGAATAGGATGGAGACGTTGGTGCCGGTGGTGGCGAAGATGTTGCTGGGCATGGAGACCACGCCTGCCAGCATTTTGCTATCCACCAAATGCTGGCGGATGCCTTTGTCGATGCCGCTTTGCGCGGTGATGAAACCGGTGGGTACCACCACTGACGCTTTGCCGCCGGGTTTGAGCGAATAAATAATGTGCTGCAAAAAGAGCTGGTAAATGGCCATCTTGTCTACGGCCTGCTTGGGGATGTTGGGTACGCCGGCAAAGAAGCGTTCTTGATGCTCTTTGGTGTCCAACTCATTCCTGAAATCAGAGAAATCCATCTTGAACGGTGGATTGCTGACGATGTAGTCGAATTTCTTCAGGGCTTTGCCGTCCCGGTGGTACGGGTGGAGCATGGTGTTGCCCTGGATGATGTTGGGGATGGAATGCACCAGATTGTTGAGGATCAGATTCAGGCGCAGCAGGCTGGAGGATTTTTGCGAAATGTCCTGCGAGTAGATGCTGCAGCGCTGCTCGCCAATGGCGTGGGCGATGTTCATCAGCAGCGTGCCAGAGCCAGCCGAGGGGTCGTAGCAGCTCACGTTATTGACTTTGCCGCGCACACTTTCCGGCACCAGAATTGCGGCCATGATTTTGGCCACGGCGTGCGGGGTGTAGTACTCGGCATATTTGCCGCCGCTGTCTTTGTTGTAATCCTTGATAAGGTATTCAAACAGCGCAGCGTAGAAGTCGTACTTCTCTCTAAAGATGTGCTCAAAGCTGAAGTCGCCCAGCTTGTTGATGATGGCGCGGCAAAAGGCGTCGCGCTTGGAGGGGTCAGTGATGAATTCGCTGACGCGATCGAACAGGGTGATCTTGGCGCCGCCATCGGTTTTGACGGCGAAGATGTCGTTGTTGGTGATGGCGATGTCGCGCAAGGTGTCGTCAAACAGCTTGGCGAATTCGGGGGCGTTCTGGCGACCAAACAGGTGGGCGATGAAGTGCTCAGGCTTCAGGCGGGCGGTGTCCGGACCCATCTGCATTTGCAGCATCTCCAGGTCGTCGGCGCTCATGGCCGCGATGGTGGCTTCCCAGCTTTCGGCTGTGGCCAATTCGGGGCGGATTTTTTTGGCTTCGAAAGCAAATTTGTCGTTAAGGAATTTGTAGAGAAAGACCTGGGTGATGATCTTGAATTCGTTGCCATCGTTGCCCAAGCCATAGGCGGCGCAAATGGCCTTAAGGCTGTCGATCAGTTCGCGGGTACGTTGTTCAAATTGCTGCGTTACCAAGGCTGTGCTCCGGTGCTTAGACCGCCGCCCATACGGCTGCCGGCGGAAAATTCATTCATGTATTCGGCCACCACCAGCTGGTTGATGGTGCGGGTGGCGTCTGGGGTGAGTTTGATGTGCTGGCGGGTGTAGAACTCACCAATCACAATGGGCTGCATCATGCGTTCGAAGTAACTTTCGTTATTCAAGAGCTGCGTGTTTTGCAAAACCTGTTCGTCGGCCTGCGCTTTGACGCCTACCAGGGCTTCGAACAATTTGCGCTCGGTCTGCGTGCCCTCGGTGGTGAGTGGGCCGCGCTCTTGCAGGCGCTTGTGGATGCGGGTGTATTTGGCATCGCCCAGGTATTTGGTGCGCAGCTGGTTGTTTTGGCGATTCAGCTCTTTGACCTTGTCGTGGATGGCATTGAGCGCGCCGATATTGGCCGTCATCTCTTCCTGACTGACTTCGCTCAGTTTCTTATTCTTGAACAGGCGTTCGAGCTCTTCGCGCAGGGTGATGAATTTGGGGTCACTCTGATCAAAGTTGTCCGCCAACGCTTCGCGTGTCTGGCGCAGGGTGTTTTTCAACTTGTCGGCCAGCACCAGTTCCTCTTCCCGGATCTTGGCGAATTTGAAAATCACCTCTTCCAGTGCGACGTTGAGCAGTTGGCTGGTGTCGGTGGCGGATTCAATGCTGTCTTTGAGGTTGAGCAGGTCAAGGTGGTTGCAGGTTTCGCGGTAGAGCTGGCCCAGCTTGTGGAAATCCAGCTGCTGCAACTGCGCATAGTCGCCTTGCAGGCGGATCAGGTTGTAGAGGTTGCGGGCGTCGCCCAGCGCATTTTTGAGCGCCAGCACCGTGGCGCGGTCTTGGATCTGGCTGAGCTGCCTGGAAAACTCTTCGGCGTTTTCGATGTTGAAGCTGAACAGAATGTCCTTGATCGCTTCGATTTCTTGCGTGATCTCCTCACTGGATTTGAACAGGTTGGAGTAATGCTCGATTTCGTCGCCCAGCTCGGATTGCAACTCGTCAAAATAGTCTTTGTTGGTTTTGTCGAATTCTTTACGGATGTCGGCAAAGTCGACCACATAACCGTAGCGAAAATCCTTGTAGGTACGGTTGACGCGGGTGAGCGCCTGCAGCAGGTTGTGCGCCTTGATGATGCGGCCGAGGTAGAGCTTTTTCAGGCGCTTGGCATCAAAGCCGGTGAGCAGCATGTTGTAGACAAACAGCAGATCGATCTTGCCGACCTTGAAGTCCTCAACCCAATCCTTGCGTTCGTCCTTGCTGCCGACATCGTGCAGGATCAGCGCGGCAGCTTTAGCGCGGTTTTCCAGCAGCGTGCGGGCGGCGTAGCTGTCGGGCAGCGCTGCGGCGATCACGGCTTGCGCGGAATCCTGGACGGTATGTGCTGACGTGGGTTGCGCGGCGTAGACCGCCGTAAAGATGCGGAACATCTCGCGGGCCTGATCAGCACTGTCGCAGATCACCATGGCGCCGATACTGGCGTCGCCCAAGGCGCTGCGGCTTTTTTCGAAGTCGCGCACGATGTAATCGAGCATGGGCTCGACAAATTTGGGGTGCGAGTAGATGAGCTTGCGGTCAATGTCGCCCTGCTGCAGCTTGACGGCAGCAAGCGCCTCTTGCAGCGAGAGCTTGTAGTTGGTGGCGATTTCTTCGCGGATCAGGCGCAGGGTATAGCCGTCGGCAATGGAGGCGTTGTAGTAATACTTGTGGATGTAATCGCCAAACAGGGCGCGCGAGTTGTAGTCGTCGCCCAAAAGCGGCGTGCCGGTGAGGCCGATTTTGATGGCGTTACGGTCGGACTGGCTAAGGTTAGCCAGAAAGCTGCCCTGCGGGTTGTAGCTGCGATGCACCTCGTCCAGAAAGTAAACGCGCTGGATGCTGAAGTCGTAATCCTCAGCGCGCACCACGTCCGGGTCGTCCTGAAATTTCTGGATGTTGACCACGGTGATTTCAGGCTTGCCGCTGTGGTTGTGCAATACCTGCGTGGTTTTGATGTCACGAGCAAAGGCGTCGCGGCTGTCAATGGTGTGCACCACTAGCCCACGCCCGGCAAATTCCCGCTGCGCTTGTGTGGCCAAATCCAGTCGGTCAACTATGAAGTAGAACTTCGGGATGACGCCTTTGCGCTGAAAGTAATCAGTGAGGAAGCGGGTGTTGTAGTAGGCCAGCGCGGTTTTGCCGCTGCCCTGGGTGTGCCAGATGATGCCTTTCTTGACGCCCGCGTCGAGTTTTTTCTCGATCGCCTTGGTGGCGAAAAGCTGCGGGTAGCGCATGACGTGCTTGTGCAGGCCATCGCTTTCATTGACGTAGGCAAGTGCAAAGCGCAGCAAAAAAGCCAAACGGTTACGGCTGAACAAGGACGTGCAAATACGGTTGGTGGGCGTATCGGGCGACTTGTTAGTCAGAAATTCCGGACTGTGTTTGATGACGTTGAGGTTGTTGTCGCGCAGCACTTCGTTTTCGAGTGCGTCATCTTCAACGGCCAGAAGCTGAGTGAGGTCCAGCGCTTCTTCTTCACGAAAATAGTTGAAGACGGGCGAGTCATAGGATGGACTGGCGTAAAACGCGCCCTCGATGGGCTGCGGCGAGCCATCCTCATACTCCATGTTGTTGGAGAAGACCATCAACTGCGTGATGTTGATAAACCGTCGGAATTTCGGATTGCGGCTGCGCGTGATGATGCGGTTGCGTTCGGCCAGCACACCTTCGCGGTTGTTAGGCTTCTTGACCTCGATAAAGACCAGTGGCATGCCGTTGATGAGCAGGGTGATGTCGGGCCGGAACTCGTCGTCACCGTTTTTGCAGGTCAGTTCCGTGACGACTTGGAAGCTGTTCTTGTCGAAATTTTCGAAGTCGATCAGGCGGATGCCAGAGCGCTCGGTGAGCCGTTCATAAAAGGCTTTTCCAAGGTCTTCGTTATCCAGCAGTAGTTTTACATCGGCCAGCAGGCGGGTGACGTCATTTGCACTCAAGTCAGAGTTGATGCGGGCAATGGCTTCATTGAAAAGCGCCGGGAAGATGTTGGTGTCGACGTCCCAGACGGCATCTTTCAGGGACAGATAACGATACCCAAGTCGCTGCAGGTGCAGAATGCATGGGATCTTGACCCGAGAGTCTTCACTGAAAACCATCAATACTCTCCCGTATTCACTCCGGCGCCACTAATCTGATGCTCGGAAAATAATTCTTATACCGACGAGTATCTCGGGTTAATACCGGCAGACCGCTTACGGCGGCATGAGCACCGATAAAAAAATCCCCAAGCACATTGTTCTTGATCCCACCATTGCGGCGGTACTGCACGAAGGCTTTGCCTGCCAGAAACAGGGCGGGTTTGGGTATCTCCAACATCCGCAGTTCCATCCCATCAAGCACCCGGTCCAGCGCTTCAACGGCTGAGAACGTCAAGGACAGCTCGGAATAGATGATCGGGTTGATCACCAGCCGATGCACCTTGGACTGCGCCTGCAACTGCGCAACCGACCAGTCGGCCCAGTCCGGGTCGTTCTCCAAGACATCGACCAGAACGTTCGTGTCAACCAGCATCAGGCCTCGCCTCGAAGCAGGGCCATCAGGTCCTTGGTGCGCCACTTGACGTCGGCCTTACCACGGGCAGCTTCAAACCGGTCCGTTTTGCGCTTAACCGAACCTTCGGCACGGTGTATCACCACTTCGCCCGCATTGTTGACAGCGAAATCCACTGGCGTGCCAGGTAACAAGCCCAGCGCATCGCGGATCTGTTTGGGGATGGTCACTTGCCCCTTGATCGTGAGCGTGGTCGACATCTTGGCTCCTTGTCTTACAAAATAGTTGTCTGTAATACCGGCAAGGATACATCAAAATTTCAGAAGGGTAGCGAGTGCGAACCCGGTGCAAACTGCGAACCCGGATTTCAGGGCTGCCAGTAGCGAAATCTCGGGCCTTTGCCCCCCCGCATACGCTCAGCGCCAGGAAGGACCCAAAAATCCGTGCGACGTTGCCCCGGCACGAGTACGTGTGCGTTTTCGGCACCCCAAACAATAGGAATCAACTGTCACGACTGTCACCACCGTCAAGCCGCTTCGGTTTCGGTGATGGTTGTGATGGTGGTGACGGTGTTTCTCTATTGTTTAACCTTGCCAAAACGTTGATATACCCCACGGCCATGATCATCACACCCTGACACTTAACACCGCTGAGAACGTTCAAACATCGGTGTGGTTGATGATGGCCGTGCCTGGCGGCTACTTATTGACAGCCGAAAAGGCAGTAGCAGCAATGCGGACCATGCTTGGGTGCAAGGTCCCCAGTTTGGGAATCTGGCCATGGGGTGCATGGGGTGGCACCGAAAAGTAATGGTCGTTGTACGGCAGATCCAATGATTTGCTCAAGTCGAACTTGGTGTCATAACTGAGACCGGCGCTGGCATAAGCGGCAGGATGCTCGCCTTGGGTGATCCGGAATTCACCGCTGTAGAGCCGATTGGTTTTTTGACTGGTGCCATAGGCCACGCTCACGAAAATCCTGCCCTCGTCATCTTCCTTGGTCGACGTGATGAGGCCAGGGCGTGGTTTCGGTTTCGGGTGGATGTTGTCAGGGAAGTGGCACCAGGCAATATCGCCTGCCGTGGGTTCTGGCCACCACCGCATCAAGCACTTTCCATTGCAAAAAGACTGCTGCGCACCGTGCCACCCTTGGCCTTGGGCGCTGACTTTTTGATTTGGCTGAGTTGGGCTTTGGTGAGCGCACCCTCATCGGCCTCGTATTGAGGCAGGAATTTGGTGGCCAGCTCATGCAGGGCCAGATGAATGACTTGTGTTTCATCCACGCCCAGCACCTCGGCCAAACGCTTTGCGGTGGTACGTGTCACGCCCGTCGCGCTGTCCTGGGGACGGTAGCGAAAAGCAATTTGGGCGGTAGTAGCGGCCATGTTGGCTCCTTTTGAAGATATCTGAAAGATATCTCGCGAGGCTGCATTTGTCAACAGTGTGTTCTGGAGGCACTTTGATTCATCCACTTCCGGCGTGATGGTCTTGCGCCATGGCATATGTGCGTGCGCCGAAGGTTAAACAATGGGGATCCATCGTCACAACCATCACCATCGTCACAGCAGTGCCGCTACAGTCAAGCGGACTTCGTCGGAAGCAGTCTCAATTCCGCGACGGTGTGCGCAATTCCCACTTGGATTTTCTGAAGATGTACGCGTGAATGCGTATCCCTTCAACGACAGGAAAGTCCGATGGAAAAAATGGCCTTGAACGAAAGCGAGCTTGCCCAGCGTTGGGGTATCAGCGTCAAAACACTGCAGCGCTGGCGGTGCGACAAACGCGGTCCCAAATACTGGAAGTTGTCAAAGCGTGTCACCTACCCCATTGAGGAAGTGCTCAACTTCGAAGCCAACGCACTGCGTGAGTCCACCGCATTGCAGCCCTCTGTTGAGGAAGTTGCAGCGGGCGCGCAGCTGTATACCGCCCGTGAGGCAGCCAATGCTACCGACTTGCCCGTGTACTGGTTTTCACATCAACAGGTTCGCGAGAAAAAAGGCATTCCGGCAATCAGGGTTGGTAAATCGGTACGGTTCAATCCCGATGAAATCATGGCGTGGGTGGAACGGCTCAAGGCGATGCACACGCTCGCTGAAGGTTAAACAATAGCGATTCATCGTCACGATCATCACAACCGTCACACGCTGCCGTGGCCCAAAAGGGTGTGAATTGAACTCACACCCGCCCTTATCTACGCAGTGGCATCAAATTTAATATACTGGTGTTTTGTCCAGTATTTCTATGAAAGCACCCATTCCAACCACCTGCGACCCTTATTGGGAGGAGGCCGACTGGCTCCCTCCCTGGCACATCCTGGAGCAGTGGTGCCAGCGGGATGAAGCGTGCATGCAAGCCAAGCTGCAGGCCATGCTGTCCGCCTGTGAGCGGGGTGATATCCAGTACCGGCGCAGCGACGGCAAAACCTACGATGACCCAGTGCACGAACTGTCCCGCCGTGGGAAATTGCTGATTCAGCGACAAAGTTTTAACCAGTGGTGCACCGCACTGGAAGGTAAGACGCCGTTGTCCAGCGGCATGCCATCGGTACCTGCACCGACGGTCCCCGTCTGGGCGCAGCACCACCGGTCTCTTGCAGCGGTCGCGACGATTCAACCGGCCACACCAGAACCTGTGGTGACGCCCATAGCGGCTCTCGCCATGGCTGACATTTCAGTTGCTGCCGATGGCATCGAAATCGATGCCCCGGATGCGGTCAATGAAGACCTGCCGGAGGAAGAGTTGCGCAAACGAGCGGTGACAGCCGATGAAATCATTCACGCTTTCCAAGTCAAGCCTGATGCCCACCAAAACTACAAGTGGTGGAAAGAGCGTTTTACCAACCCCAATCGCTATAAAAAAATCCTCACCGCCCGAGTACAAATGGGCAAGGCCAGTCGCGGAAATCTGCACTTCCCGTCCTGGTGGAATCCTTTTCTGATTGCAAGCTGGTTGATTGCAGAACGCCACATGCCTCAAGCTCGTGCGGTCCGCATGCTGGAACATTCTTTCCCGGACTTCGCCATCAACGCCCATCTCTTGTAGGCCATTTTTACAGGGCCAAAACCCTGGTCCCGACCGCATACGGTAGGGCCAGCTTAAATTTTCCCCAACCGCAGTCAATGACGTAACTCCTTGTCGCATAAAGACTTGCCTACCGCAGTGTTTGCTGCGGTAGGGCGGTGCCTGCGAACCTTCGGCGCATTCCATTGCGTTCCCGGAGGTACTGATGCAATCCCACCCCAGCCAGCCCGGCCTAACCGTGCTGCGCCGCCCCCAAGTTGAAAGCCGAACAGGTCTGGCCAAGAGCTCCCTGTACGCGCTCATCGCCCACGGCCTGTTCCCAGCGCCGATTCGACTCACGCCCAACACCGTGGGCTGGCTTGAACATGAAATCGAGCACTGGATCGCGCAGCGGACACAGGCGTCGCGCGTCGTGGGGCGGTGACGATGGCGAATACATCTCATCACGCTGCCCAAACAATAGAAAAGCAGCGTCACAAACATCACGACCATCACACGGCTGAGTTGATTGCCGCGCCAGGCCCGGAGTTGAATTCCGATCCTGCGGTCACCCCCATCGCCGTGATCGAGGCCGCGCTCCTGCGTTTGGTCAATGACGTGGGCGTGCTGGCCGAAGAGCCCGTGGTGCGGGCCTTTGCGGTCCTCAAGGCCACCGACATGGTCAACTACCTGCGACTGCGCCATGCGGTCAAGGTCGCCAACCGCGCCTGCTCCGTCACCACTTTGGACAAACTGGTCCGGGATGAGCTGCCACACGCGGGCACCGAACCTTCAGCCATTGACGATCTGGTGGACCTGGGTCGTTCTCAATGCCAACTGCACCACGACGCCGACCGCCAGGCCGTGGCGATCATTCCGTCGCCTGCACGCCAAGAAGTCTGGCGCGTCATGTCCACCGGCTACGAGTCTTGGCTGCGTGCAGCCTATTGGCGTACCAATGAATCGGGCGTGCCGGACATGACCTTGCGTGCCGCGCTGGCCACCCTGTCGGCAGCAGGCGTCAACGATGGCGATCAGGTCGAAGTCCATTTGCGTGCCGCCGAAGCTGAGCCCGGCTATCTGATCGACCTGTGCGATGAACACTGGCGTGCCGTGCATGTGACCGCCCGTGGCTGGCAGGTATTGGATACCTCGCCCCAACTGTTCACTCGCACCCAATCCCAACGCCCCCTGCCGCTGCCGCAAGCCGCTGGTGATATTGGTCTGCTCTGGCAGCACGTGAACATTCCG
>DKJZ01000113.1 GCA_002454975.1 Hylemonella sp. UBA6679 | reverse complement strand
CGACTACATGGCCAAGCCCTTTAGCCTGCAAGAACTTGAAGCGCGTGTGCGCGCCTTGGTGCGCCGCGGCATGGGCGGGGTGAGCAGCAACATCCGCCACGGCCCACTCATGTACGACCAGGCCGGGCGCGTGGCCACCATCGACGGCAAGATGGTGGAGTTGTCGGCGCGCGAGCTGGGCCTGCTCGAGGTGCTGTTGCAACGCTCGGGCCGCCTGGTGAGCAAAGACCAATTGGTTGAGCGCTTGTGCGAGTGGGGCGAAGAGGTGAGCAACAACGCCATTGAGGTGTACATCCACCGGCTTCGCAAAAAAATCGAGAAAGGCCCCATCCGCATCGCCACCGTGCGCGGGCTGGGCTATTGCCTCGAAAAAATCCCAAATTGAACATGGCCCCCACGTTCGGCACTGCCGTGTCCTCTCTGCCCCCCAAGGGGGCCGCACACCCCGCTTGGGGCGGCCCGGCGCTGGGTGCGATGGCCCCGACGCTTGCCACTGACGTGTCTGCGCTGTGAAACTTTTTCAACGTGAGCAGCGCTCGCTGTTTGGCGAGATTTTGGATTGGATGCTCACGCCGTTGCTTTTGCTGTGGCCGGTGAGTTTGGTGCTGACCTGGCTAGTGGCGCAAAACATCGCGGGCAAGCCTTTTGACCGGGCGCTGGAGTACAACGTCAATGCGCTCGCGCAGCTGGTGACGGTCTCTAACCAACGCGTGCTCATCAACCTGCCGCTGCCCGCGCGCGAGCTGCTGCGCGCCGATGACGCCGACACGGTGTACTACCAAGTGCTGGGCAGCAACGGCGAGTACTTGAGCGGCGAGCGCGATTTCCCCTCGCCGCCTGAGGACCTGGTCAAGCCGGCCCAAGGGCAGGTGGCGCTGCGTGGCGATGAGTTTCATGGCGCCGAGATCAAGGTGGCCTACATGTGGGTGCCGCTCAACCTGCCCCTCAACAGCAGCGGCGAGGCGCCCACCGCGCTGGTGCAGGTGGGCGAAACGCTCGACAAACGCTCACGCTTGGCCGCCGAGATCATCAAGGGCGTGATGCTGCCGCAGTTCGTCATCTTGCCCATGGCCGTGCTGCTGGTGTGGCTCGCGCTGGTGCAGGCCATCAAACCGCTGCACCGCTTGGAAGAGCGCATCCGCGCGCGCAAACCCGACGACCTGAGCCCGCTCGACACCGAAACTGTGCCCGTGGAGGTCTCGCCGCTGGTGGCCTCGGTCAACGACTTGCTCTCGCGCCTGACCGACTCGATTGCAACCCAAAAACGGTTTTTGGCGGATGCGGCCCACCAACTCAAAACACCGCTGGCGGGCCTGCGCATGCAAGCCGACCTGGCCCAGCGCGAAGGCAGCAACACCGAAGAGCTCAAACAGTCGCTGCGCCAGATTGGGCGCTCCAGCATCCGCGCCACGCACACCGTCAACCAGCTCTTGGCCTTGGCGCGTGCCGAAGGGGGCAGCAGCCAGATTCAGCAGCCCTGCGACCTGGCGCGCCTGACCATGGAGGTGGTGCGCGACGCGGTGCCACGCGCCATGGACAAACACATCGACCTGGGCCTCGAAGGCGCCCAACCCGACAGCCCCCATGTGAGCCTGACGGGCAACCCCACGCTCATCAAAGAGATGATCCGCAACCTGGTGGACAACGCCATCAACTACACCCCCTCGAGCCCCGCCAAACCAGGGGTGATCACGGTGCGCGTGGTGCCCGACCCCTTTGGGCAAGTGGCGGTGCTGCAGGTCGAAGACAACGGGCCAGGCATTCCGGTGAGCGAGCGCGAGTTGGTGTTTCAGCCCTTTTACCGCTCGCTGGGCGTTGAGGCCGATGGCTCAGGCCTGGGCTTGTCGATTGTTCAAGAAATCGCGCACCAGCACCACGCCACTGTGAGTGTGGACGAGGCGCGCCCCGGGCAAACGCCCCCGGGTGCGTTGTTCACCGTTCGGTTCCAGGTTCAGCGCAAGCCAGCCACATGAGGCGCGGGGCCGACGTGGCCTCGGGCTTGTCGGGTGGCGGGATTTTGGACAACCAGGTGTCCATGGCCGCGCGCAACTCGGGCTGCTTGGTCCAAACTGACAAACGCTGCCCCGCCCGCGCGGCGTGATCGCGCACCACTCGGGCCGTGCGCACCCCGCGTTTGCTCAGGCCAGCCAGCGCCACCTGCGCCTGCGCCGAAGACTCAAAAGCCCCCAAGCTCAAGCCCTGGCCCCACTTGGGGTGGGTCAGGTCACGCGGCTGCAGGCCCAAACCTTGGAGCTCGCCGCGCTTGCGCTCAAGCACCACGTCGCTGGCATACGGCCCCATGAAGAGCAACCAGCGCTCGGGCTCGTCGATGTCTTGCGCTTGCCACACCGGCGCGGGCTGCCAGGCCTCGAGCTGGGCTGTCACGCTGGCAAGCGGGGCGGCCTGCAGCGGCCCGAGATGCCAGCACGGCAGCTGACGGGCGGCCAAACGCCGGGTGAAGTTCTCTAAGTCGGGGCCGGTCAGCAAGCTGAGTTGCTCGGCCTGCAGCTGCTGTGTCAAGCGCTGCGGCTCGGTGTGGCCGCGCGGCCCCCAGCCCAGCCCATGCAAAGCACCTTGCGACCACGCCGCGTAAGCCACGTTGGCCAAAATCAAAAGCGCCAACCACGCCCACAGAGAGCGACCAGGCTCAGCCTTGGCTGCGGTGGCCCTGGGGTCAGTGGCGTCGGTGGCGTCTTTTGGGTAGGCGCCATTTGCCAAACCGCTTGAACTTGTTGAGGCTGTGGCGGCCACAGCGCCTCCAACCTGCGAGGCCAGGGGTGGCGCTTGCCCAGGGCCAGCAGGGGTGCTCGTACTGGCAGCGCCCGCGCTGGTTGGCTCAGGTGCTGCCACCTGCACAAACACCTGGGTCACCAGCGGGGCGGGTGCTTGGTAGGGCAAGGGCTGGGTGCTGCTGTCGGCAGTGGCTGGGGCTGCGGCCACGTCTGTGTCTGAGGGTGACCCTGAGCCAGATGTTTGCGCTGGGCTGTCTGACATGCCGGGCCTCAGGCCTGCGGTTTGACGCTGACCTCAGCGCTGTCCACAAGCTGGTCGCCCTGGGGCGTGCGCACGCGCAAAGCGCCGCGCTCGTTCACCCCTTGGGCCACGCCGCGGGTACCGTCGCTCAAGCCCACGGCCAGGCCGCGCAAGGCATCTCGGGCGGCAAAGGGCTGCGCAAAAGGCGCAAAACCGGCCACCTCAAACCGCTTGAGGCTTTGCACCAAAGGCGCGGCAATGCGCCCCAAGGCCTGCGGCGCGTCGATGGCGGGCATCAGCGTTTTAAGGGCTGCAGGCTCGGTGGACAAGCCCTGGGCGGGTGGCAATTCAATGTTCAGGCCCACGCCCACCACGGCGTACCGCACGGGCAGGCTGGGGTCGGTGTAGGGCTGGGTGGCCAGGTAAGCGGCCTGCGCCTCTGGGGTCAGGGGGGTGGTTTCTATCAAGATGCCACCGAGCTTGCGCCCGTCCACCCACAGGTCGTTGGGCCATTTCAGGCGAATATCGGCATGCAAGCTGGCTGCCACGCTCACCCCCACCGCGAGCGACAGGCCCGCCCAGTCGGCCATGGCCAGGGGCAAGCCGATGGAAAAGGTCAGCCCAGGCAAATTTTGCGCGTCCACCGCCAGCAGGTCTGCCACAGCGCCCGTAGCCGGCGGGCTCACCCAGCTGCGGCCCAGCCGGCCGCGGCCAGCCGTTTGGTGCTGGGCCACCAGCAAAACCGGCTCAAACCGGCCCGCGCGTGCGCGGCGCATGAGCTCGCTGTTGGTGGAGTCGATCTCGGGCAAGACCTCCACCGTGAAATCTGGCACCAGCGCCCTGACAGCCTCCCAGATCGCTTCAAGCGGCCAACGCAGTGGGTGGGGTGCGGTCATACGGGGTTTGCGCCTCAGGTGCGGCGGGCTTGGCGGGTTTGAGGTGCTTGCGCGGGTTTGGACGCTTTTGGGGCTTTAGAGGTTTTAGAGGTTTTAGAGGTTTTAGAGGCTTTGGGTGCTTTGGTCACTTTGGTGGCCTTGGCCGTTTTAGGCGCCAACAAGGTGCCGCGGCAATTGGCTGCGCCGCACCAGCAGGGGTACTCGGCTTTCAGGGCCTTGGTGTAGGGCGCGTCGATGATCAGGCCGTAGTCGTAATTGAGCTCGGTGCCAGCTGGGATGTTGCGCAGCGCTTTGATGAAAATACGCCCGTCTTGCTCGTCGGCTTCGCAGTTGGGGTCGCAGGCGTGGTTGATCCAGCGCGAGGAATTGCCACCGAACTTGGCATCGATCACCCGGTGCTCGTCAATGTGGAAGTAAAACGTGTGGTTGGGGTCGGTCGGGTCGTGCGGGTGGCGGTCTTGCGCCTCCTGCCAAGTGATGACCTGCCCCACGTACTCGATGATGGTTTCACCCTCAGCAATGTCGGCCACGGCGAACACCCCTTTGCCATGCACACCGGAGCGGCGGGTTTGAATGCGGCGGGCAGGGCTTGGTGAGGTTTTTGGCGGCACGGCAAAAAATTTGATAAGGTGAACTCGTATGGGCGTGCGCATGTGCGCGCTCAAGCGCGTGCGTGTGTGCGTGCGCGATGGAGGATTGTAGTCAGATGAAAACATTGGTCATTGCAGAAAAACCGTCGGTCGCGCAAGACATCGTGCGAGCGCTCACGCCCACGGCGGGCAAGTTCGAGAAAAGCGACGAGTATTTCGAGAACGAGACCTACGTGGTCACCAGCGCGGTGGGCCACCTGGTGGAGATCCAGGCGCCCGAGGCTTTCGATGTCAAACGCGGCAAGTGGAGCTTTGCGCACCTGCCCGTCATCCCCCCGCACTTCGACTTGAAGCCGGTGGACAAAACCAAAACCCGCCTGAATGCGGTGGTCAAACTCGCCAAGCGCAAAGACATCGACAAACTCGTCAACGCGTGTGACGCCGGACGTGAAGGCGAATTGATCTTTCGCCTGATTGAACAGTACGCCGGCGGTGTCAAGCCCCTGGGCAAGCCCGTCTCGCGCCTGTGGCTGCAAAGCATGACGCCCCAGGCGATCCGCGACGGCTTTGGCAGCCTGCGCAGCGACGCGCAAATGCGCCCCCTGGCTGATGCCGCGCGCTGCCGCTCTGAGGCCGATTGGCTGGTGGGCATCAACGGCACGCGCGCCATGACCGCCTTCAACTCGCGCGATGGCGGCTTCTTTTTGACCACTGTGGGCAGGGTGCAAACGCCCACGCTGTCGGTGGTGGTGGAGCGTGAAGAAAAAATTCGCGCCTTTGTCAGCCGCGACTACTGGGAAATTCACGCCAACTTTGCCGCCAAGGCCGGCGAGTACCCCGCCAAGTGGTTCGACCCCGACTGGAAAAAACCCGCCCCTGGGCCAGACGGCGTGGTGGACGCTGAGCAAAAAGCCGACCGCCTGTGGAACGAAGCCCAGGCCCGCGCCATTGCCGATGCGGTGCGCCACCAAAGCGCCACGGTGACGGAAGAGAGCAAGCCCACCACCCAGGCCAGCCCCTTGCTGTTTGACCTGACCAGCCTGCAGCGCGAGGCCAATGGCAAGTTTGGCTTCTCGGCCAAGACCACGCTGTCTTTGGCGCAAAGCCTGTACGAGCGCCACAAGGCCCTGACCTACCCCCGTACCGACTCGCGCGCCCTGCCCGAAGATTATTTGCCGGTGGTCAAGCAAACCTTTGAGATGCTGGCCGATTCGGGCATGCGCCACCTGGCACCGCACGCGCTCACGGCCCTGAACAACAGCTACATCAAACCCACCAAACGGGTGTTTGACAACAGCAAGGTCAGCGACCACTTTGCCATCATCCCCACCTTGCAAGCGCCCAGCGGCTTGAGTGAGGCCGAGCAAAAGCTGTACGACCTGGTGGTGCGCCGCTTCATGGCGGTGTTTTTCCCCAGTGCCGAATACCAAGTCACCACCCGAGTGACGCATGTGGCCCCCACGCTCGGCACTGGCGTGTCCTCGCTGCCCCCCGAGGGGGCTGCGCGCAGCTTGGGGCGGCCCGGCGCTGCGCCGTCTTCGGCCGGCTACCACTTCAAGAGCGAAGGCAAGGTGCTGGTCAAACCGGGTTGGCTGGCCATTTACGGCAAAGAAGCGGCCGACGAAGTGGCCGATGCCAAAGACGGCGACAAAGGCCAAAACCTGGTGGCCGTGCAGCCCGGTGAGCGGGTGAACAACACCGAAGTCGCGCCTAAGGGCCTCAAGACCCGCCCGCCTGCACGCTACAGCGAGGCCACTTTGCTCGGCGCCATGGAGGGCGCGGGCAAGTTGGTGGAAGACGACGAGCTGCGCGAAGCCATGCAAGAGAAGGGCTTGGGCACACCCGCCACGCGCTCGAGCATCATCGAGGGCTTGATTGCTGAGAAGTACATGCTGCGCGAAGGCCGTGAGTTGATCCCCACCGCCAAAGCGTTTCAGCTGATGACGCTGCTGCGCGGCCTGGGTGTGGAAGAGCTCTCCAAGCCCGAGCTGACCGGCGAGTGGGAATACAAACTCGCGCAGATGGAGCAGGGCAAGCTCAAGCGCGAGACCTTCATGGCCGAGATCGCGGCCATGACCGAGCACATCGTCAAAAAAGCCAAAGAGTACGACCGCGACACCATCCCCGGTAACTACGCCACCCTGGCCACACCCTGCCCGAACTGCGGCGGCGTGGTCAAAGAAAACTACCGTCGCTACGGCTGCACCGGCAAAACCGGGGCCGACGAAGGTTGCGGTTTTTCCTTTGGCAAGTCGCCCGCAGGGCGCACCTTTGAGGTGGTGGAAGCCGAGGCCTTCATCCGCGACAAACACATTGGCCCGCTCGATGGTTTCCGCTCCAAAGCCGGTTGGCCTTTTGTGGCCGAGATGGTGCTTAAATTCGACGACGAGACCAAGAACTTCAAACTCGAGTTTGATTTTGGCGACGACAAGAACGAAGAGACCGGCGAGCTGGTGGACTTCAGCGCGCAAACCACGCTGGGCAAGTGCCCCAAGTGTGGCGAAGGCACGGTCAATGCCGCAGGCGGCATGGTCTTCGAGCACGGCAAAAACTATGTGTGCGACCACGCCGTGCCCACCCACGCGCAAGCCACGCCCAGCTGCGATTTCAAGAGCGGGCAGATCATCTTGCAGCAGCCCATTGAACGCGCGCAAATGGAAAAACTGCTGGCCACCGGCAAGACCGACATGCTGGAAAAATTTGTCTCCATGCGCACCCGCCGCGCCTTCAAAGCCATGCTGGCCTGGGACCCGGAAGCCGGCAAAGTGAACTTTGAATTCGCCCCCAGCAAATTCCCACCGCGCAAACCTGCTGCTAGCAAAACAGGAGCGGCAGGGCCAGCTGTGGCAAGGGGTGCAGCCAAAACTTCTGCCAAACCAGCCACCAAAACTGCAGCCAAGAAAACACCGGCCAAAAAAGTGGCTGCCAAGAAAACTGCAACACCTAAGGCACCGCGCAAAGCCGCAGCCGGCTCTGCACCCAGCGCCGAATTGGCCGCAGTGATTGGCAACGAGGCCGTGGCACGCACCGAAGTCATCAAGAAAATTTGGGACTACATCAAGGCTAACGGCTTGCAAGACGCGACCAACAAGCGCGCCATCAACGCCGACGCCAAACTTCTTCCCGTGTTCGGCAAAACGCAAATCACCATGTTTGAGCTAACCGGCATTGTGGGCAAACACCTGAGCAAATCATGAACATCAGCAAAGACACGGTTGTCACCATCCAATACAAAATCATCGACGCCACCGGCAAAACCTTAGACGCCAGCGACGAGCCCATGGCCTACTTGCACGGTGGCTACGACAACATCTTCCCCAAGGTCGAAGCCCTGCTCGAAGGCCAGGCAGTGGGCTTTGCCACCACCGTCGATTTGGCGGTTGAAGACGCCTTTGGCGCGCGCGACGAGAGCCTGGTGCGCAGCATCCCGAAAACCGAATTTCCTCCCGGCGTGAAGGTGGGTGGCCAGCTGCGCGGCCACACCGAAGACGGGCGCGAGGCGGTGTTCACCGTGGTCAAAATCAAAGGCCCGCAGGTGCTGCTTGACGGCAACCACGCCCACGCCGGCAAAGCCATTCGCTTCAGCGTGCGGGTGATGGGCGTGCAAGCCGCCAGCGCCGAAGAAATCGCCCACGGCCACGCGCACGGCGCGCATGGTCACCACCACTGAAGCGTTGATGCAACTCAACGCCGACTTCGCCCAACGTGTGGTCCTGCGCCCTGATGAGCGCAGCTGGCAAGCCTCACCCATGCCGGGTGTGGCGCGCCAGATGCTCGACCGCGTGGGCGATGAGGTGGCCCGCGCCACCTCGGTGGTGCGCTACGAGAGCGGCTCGCAGTTTTCGCCACACACGCATGGCGGCGGCGAAGAAATTTTGGTG
>DKJZ01000114.1 GCA_002454975.1 Hylemonella sp. UBA6679 | reverse complement strand
CGTCAACGGCGGCGCCATTGCCATTGGCCACCCCATTGGGGCGTCTGGCTGCCGGATTTTGGTGACGCTCTTGCATGAAATGCAGCGCCGCGATGCCAAAAAAGGCATTGCCAGCTTGTGCATTGGTGGTGGCATGGGCGTGGCCCTGACCATCGAGCGTTGATCAAGGTTAATACCTAGGGGTTGAACCTCTGGCGTAAGTGGCGGGTGGGCTTGATGATCCTAAGCTGGGGATTTGAGCCCTTAAAAAGCAAAGCCGCCAACAAAGACACATTATTTAGGAGATGAGCATGAGTCAAAAAGTAGCGTATGTCACAGGCGGTATGGGCGGCATTGGTACCGCCATTTGCCAGCGTTTGCACAAAGAAGGCTTCAAGGTGATTGCCGGTTGCGGCCCCACCCGCGACTACCAAAAATGGCTGGACGAGCAAAAAGCTCTGGGCTACACCTTCCACGCCTCGGTGGGCAATGTGGGCGACTGGGATTCCACCGTGGCGGCCTTTGAAAAAACCAAGGCTGAGCACGGCACCATCGACGTGCTGGTCAACAACGCCGGTATCACCCGCGACCGCATGTTCATCAAGATGACCCGCGAAGACTGGGACGCTGTGATTGAAACCAACCTCAACTCCATGTTCAACGTGACCAAGCAAGTGGTGGGCGACATGGTGGAAAAAGGCTGGGGCCGCATCGTCAACATCTCCTCGGTCAACGGCGAAAAAGGCCAAGCCGGCCAAACCAACTACTCGGCCGCCAAAGCCGGTATGCACGGTTTTTCCATGGCTTTGGCGCAAGAGCTGGCCACCAAGGGCGTGACGGTCAACACCGTGAGCCCAGGCTACATCGGCACCGACATGGTCAAAGCCATCCGTGAGGATGTGTTGGCCAAGATCGTGGCCACCGTACCGGTCAAGCGCTTGGGCGAGCCCAGCGAAATCGCTTCCATCATTGCTTGGCTGGCCTCGGAAGAGGGCGGTTATGCCACCGGTGCCGACTTCTCGGTCAACGGTGGTTTGCACATGGGCTGATGGGGTTCTTCTCCGCTGCCAAGGGCCTCTTCAGGGGCCCTTTTTTTGCGTTCGCTCAAAACACCTCGTAACCCCCTAGAAAAGTTGTGATTAACCACACGCCACAATAAGACATGACCGATGTTGTCACGCTCACCCTCAATCCTTGTGTGGATGTGAGCACCGCCACGCCGCAAGTCACGGCCACGCGCAAGTTGCGTTGCGCAGCTCCTGTGCGCACGCCTGGGGGTGGCGGCGTGAATGTGGCGCGTTACCTCATGCGCCTGGGACACAGCCCTTTGGCCCTGCACACCCAAGGCGGGCACACGGGCGAGGTGCTGGCTGAGCTGCTCAATCACAAGGGTGTGCCTCATGTGGGCCTGCCCATTGCCCAAGACACGCGGGAGAGCCTGCACGTCATCGAGCAAAGCACGGGCCAAGAGTTTCGCTTTGTCATGCCCGGGCCGGCCATGTCGTCTGCCGAGTGGGCTGTGGCGCGCGAGAGCTTTGAAGCCCACGCCCGCCTGGCGCGTTGGGCGGTTCTGAGTGGCAGCTTGCCCCCGGGCGTGCCTGTGGATGCCTACGGCCAGTTGCTGCGCTGGTGCCGCGACAACAAGGTCTCTGCCGTGGTCGATGCCAGTGGCGAGGCTTTGCGCCACGCGCTGGCGGTGGGTGTGACCTTGGTCAAGCCCAGCCTGGAGGAGTTGCGCGCCTACAGCGGCCAGGGTTTGTACAAGCTCAACGAGCAAATTGAGCTGGTTCAATCCTTGGTGGCCCAGTCCCGCGCGCAGGTGGTGGTGCTCTCGCTGGGGCGGCAAGGCGCTTTGTTGGCCGCCAAAGACCTCTTGCTTCAAGCCACGCCTGCGCCCACCCATGTGGTGAGCGCCGTGGGTGCCGGTGACAGTTTGGTGGCAGGCTTGGTCAGCGGTTTGCTGCAAGACCTGGACTTGCCATCGTGCTTGAGGTTGGGCATGGCTGTGTCTGCTGCCACCATCGCCCAGCCGCCGGGCATGGCCTGGAAAAAAGAAGACCTGGGTACTTTGCAGTCCCAGGTCAAGCTACAGGTTTTATAGCTACTAAGCCTTATTTCATAAGGCTTGGAGCGCTATTTGTCTTTCAAATTAAATAACTTTGCTGGCGCGCAGTTCTTCAATTTGGGCGTCGTTGTAGCCCAGCTGCTGCAGCACCTCAACCGTGTGTTCGCCCAGCAAGGGGGAGCGGGTCACTTCAGTGGCGCTGTCGGAGAGCTTGATCGGGTTGCCCACGGTGAGGTACTTGCCACGGGTGGGGTGGTCCACTTCCACCACGGTGCCGGTTTCGCGCAGCGACTGGTCTTCGGCGATTTCTTTCATCGACAAAATCGGGCCGCAAGGAATGTCGTACTGGTTGAGGATGTCCATGGCCTCGAACTTGGTCTTGGTCTTGGTCCACTCCTCAATGCGCGCAAAAATCGATTTGAGGTGCGGCAAACGAGCCGCTGGCGTGGCGTAGTGCGGGTCGGTGATCCAGCTCTCTTCGTCGATGATTTTGCAAATGGCTGGCCACACCGCCGCCTGGGTGATGAAGTAGATGTAGGCGTTGGGGTCTTTTTGCCAGCCTTTGCACTTCAAAATCCAGCCTGGTTGGCCGCCGCCTGAGGCGTTGCCCGCGCGGGGCACCGATTCGCCAAACTCAATGTCGGGGTACTGAGGGTACTCGGTGAGTTCGCCCACACGCTCCAAGCGTTGTTGGTCGCGCAACTTCACGCGGCACAGGTTGAGCACGGCGTCTTGCATGGCGGCCAGCACCTTTTGGCCGCGGCCAGTTTTCTCACGCTGGAAGAGGGCCGTGACGATGCCCAGCGCCAGGTGCAAGCCCGTGCCCGAGTCGCCAATTTGCGCGCCGGTCACCACCGGTGGGCCATCGTCAAAACCGGTGGTCGAGGCGGCACCGCCTGCGCACTGGGCCACGTTTTCGTAGACCTTGCAGTCGACATAGGGGCCCGGGCCAAAGCCTTTGACCGAGGCCAAGATCATGCGGGGGTTGATCTCTTGGATTTTTTCCCAAGAAAAACCCATGCGGTCCAGCGCGCCGGGAGCGAAGTTTTCCACCATCACGTCGCAGTCTTTGATCAGCTTGACCAGCACCTCTTTGCCCTTGGGGTCTTTGGTGTTGATGGTCACCGAGCGCTTGTTGTGGTTGAGCATGGTGAAGTACAGGCTGTCCACGCCGGGAATGTCACGCAGTTGGCCGCGTGTGGCGTCGCCTTCGCCGGCTTTTTCCACCTTGATCACGTCTGCGCCAAACCAGGCCAACAGCTGGGTGCAAGTGGGCCCCGATTGCACATGGGTGAAGTCCAAAATCTTCACACCGTCGAGTGCTTTGCTCATCGTCAATACTCCTGAAGTTTAAAAAACCGGGGCAGTCGCCAAGGCGACGCAATATGAATATTGTAAATAGACCGGCTATATATGCCTTAGATGTTTTCAATCGGGCAGTTTTGAGCCAGTGGGTGCTGGGGCTAACCTCTGGTGGTCAACCGCCTCAAGGGCTGGTTTTTGCTGCTGCGGCTTCGAGTTCCATCAAGCGCTTTTTGAGGGCGCGGTCTTGTTCAAAGCGGGCGGTTTCGTCGCGGATCACGGCGGCCACGCCCGTGACCTCACCTGCCTCGTCTTTGAGCATGGCCACGGTGAACGCAATCGACATGTTCTGGCCCGCTTTGTTGATGGCGGGCACGCGCAGCACGTCGTTGCCATAGCGGGTGGTGCCCGTTTCCATCGAGTGCGCGTAGCCGTCGTGGTGGCGCGCGCGCAGACGCTCAGGCGTGATGAGGTTGAGGGTTTGGCCCAGGGCTTCATCTTCGCTGTAGCCAAACATGCGGGTCGCACCTGGGTTCCACAGGGTGATGAGGCCGTCACGGTCGCACACAACCACCGCGTCTCCCATGGCTGCGACCAAGGCGTGGGTGTCGAGTTGGGTTTTCATAGGGGGCTCACAGGCAAAACTCACAAACAACAACGGCGCCTTTGTGGCGCCGTTGTGTCAGATCACAACCAAGACCCGATCACACCGCTTTGGCAGTGTGCATCGCGCTGATTTGGTCTGCGCTGTAGCCCAACTCGGCCAAAATCTCGTCGGTGTGTTGGCCCAGCAAAGGCGAGGCCGTGACTTCGGGCTTGAGGTCCGAGAACTTGATGGGGCTGCCGATGGTGTAGTAGCTGCCGCGCACAGGGTGGGGCACTTCCACGATCGAGCCGCTCTTGCGCAGCGACTCGTCACGCAGCAACTCTTTCATGGACAAGACGGGTGCGCAAGGAATGTCGAACTTGCGGAAGATGTCCACCGCCTCGAACTTGGTCTTGTCTTTGATGAAGTCCTCGATCGTGGCGAAGATGTCCATGATGTGCGGCTGGCGACCTTTGGGCGTGTTGTAAGCGGGGTCGTTCTTCCACTCGGGTTTGCCCAAGGCGTCGCAAATCGGCTCCCAAGCATGGCCTTGCACGGTGAAATAAATGTAGGCGTTGGGGTCGGTCTCCCATCCCTTGCATTTCAAAATCCAACCTGGTTGGCCGCCGCCGCCAGCGTTACCGCCACGGGGGGTGACCTTGTCGGCGAAGGCTTCCATTTCGTGCGGATACTGGGGGTACTCTTCCAAGTAGCCGATGCGCTCCAGACGCTGTTGGTCGCGCATTTTCACGCGGCACAGGTTGAGCACCGCGTCTTGCATGGACACGGCCACTTTTTGGCCCTTGCCAGTTTGCTGGCGGCCGATGATGGCGGTCAAAATGCCAATGGCCAAGTGCATGCCGGTGTTGGAGTCGCCCAAAGCTGCGGCAGAGATGGTGGGCTCAGAGTGCTCGCCTTTCCACCAGCCGGTGGTGGAGGCAGAGCCACCAGCGCACTGCGCCACGTTCTCGTAGACCTTGAGGTCCTCGTAGTGGTGGCCTTCGCTGAAGCCTTTGACCGAAGCCAAGATCATGCCGGGGTTGAGCTTTTGGATGTATTCCCAAGTGAAGCCCATGCGGTCCAGTGCGCCAGGGCCGAAGTTCTCGACCATCACGTCTGACTCTTTGATGAGCTTTTCCAGAACGGCTTTGCCTTCGGGGTTTTTGGTGTCTAGGGTCAACGAGCGCTTGTTGCTGTTGAGCATGGTGAAGTACAGCGCGTCTGCATCGGGGATGTCGCGCAGCTGGCTGCGGGTCACATCGCCGGCGCCGGGGCGTTCGACCTTGATCACATCTGCGCCGAACCAGGCCAGCAGCTGGGTGCATGCGGGGCCGGCTTGCACGTGGGTGAAGTCGATGATTTTGATGCCATTCAAAGGTTTGTTGCTCATGATGTACTCCTGTTGTTTAAAAAATCACTTCTTGGCGGTTTTGGGATTCAAGCTGGTGATGCGGCCGCTTTCGGTGCCAGCGGTTTCGTCGATGACGGCATTGACCAGGGTGGGTTTGCCGCTGCGAATGGCTTCTTCCATGGCAGCACGCAACTCGGCAGGGGTGGTGGCGTTCACGCCCACGCCGCCAAAGGCTTGCATGAGCATGTCGTAGCGCGCACCTTTGACGAACACGGTGGGGGCCACATCGGGGCCGCCGGTGGGGTTGACGTCGGTGCCGCGGTACACGCCGTTGTTGTTCATGATGACCACGCACACCGGCAGCTTGTAGCGGCAGATGGTCTCAACTTCCATGCCCGAGAAACCAAAGGCACTGTCGCCTTCGATGGCAATGACTTGCTGGCCAGTTTCCACCGCAGCAGCCACCGAGAAGCCCATGCCAATGCCCATGATGCCCCAGGTGCCCACGTCCAAGCGCTTGCGTGGCTTGTACATGTCAACAATGCTGCGTGTGAAGTCCAAGGCGTTGGCGCCTTCGTTGACCAAAATCGCATCGGGGTTGGCCTTGATGATGTCACGCACCACGTTGAGGGCGCTGTGGAAATTCATCGGCACGGGGTCTTTGGCCAAGGTCTCGGCCATCTTGGCCACGTTCTTGGTCTTGCGCTCAGAAATCGCATCGAGCCACTCGGCTGGCGGTTTGGCCCAGCCTTTGTTCACGTGCTCGAGCAGGGCAGACACGCACGAGCCTATGTCGCCCACCAGCGGGGCGTCAATGCGTACGTTGCTGTCCATCTCTTGGGCCGAGATGTCGATTTGCACAAACTTTTGACCACCCCAGGCTTTGGCGTCTTTGCCACCCCAGGTTTTGCCCTTGCCGTGTGACAGCAACCAGTTCAAGCGAGCGCCGATGAGCAGCACCACATCGGCTTCAGGCAGCACGTACGAGCGGGCCGCCGCAGCCGACTGGTCATGCGTGTCGGGCAGCAAGCCTTTGGCCATCGACATGGGCAAGTAGGGGATGCCGGTTTTTTCAACGAGTGCGCGGATGTCCTCATCGGCTTGCGCATAGGCAGCGCCTTTGCCGAGCAAGATGAGGGGCTTCTTCGCGCCTTTGAGCAAGTCCACCGCACGCTGCACAGCGTCAGCAGCGGGAATTTGGCGAGGAGCGGCGTCGACCACCTCAATGAGCGAATCCTTGCCAGCTTGCGCGTCCATGGTTTGGCTAAAGAGCTTGGCAGGCAGGTCGAGGTACACACCACCAGGGCGGCCAGACACTGCCGCACGAATGGCGCGCGCAATGCCCACGCCAATGTCTTCAGCGTGCAGTACACGAAACGCTGCCTTGCACAAAGGCTTGGCAATGGCGAGCTGGTCCATTTCTTCGTAGTCGCCTTGCTGCAGATCCACAATCTCGCGCTCGCTCGAGCCGCTGATGAGGATCATGGGGAAGCAGTTGGTGGTGGCGTTGGTCAGGGCTGTGAGGCCATTCAAAAAACCAGGAGCCGACACCGTCAAGCAAATGCCAGGCTTTTGTGTGAGAAAGCCAGCAATCGCTGCGGCATTGCCAGCGTGTTGTTCATGGCGGAAAGAAATCACGCGCATGCCCTCGGCTTGCGCCATGCGGGTCAGGTCGGTGATTGGGATGCCAGGCAGGCCGTAAATGGTGTTGATGCCATTGAGTTTGAGGGCATCAATGACCAGATGAAAACCGTCGGTCGTTGCGTTGTCTGCAGGGGTGCTTGTCATGGTTGTCTTCTCTTTATGGGAGGGTTAAAAACAAAGTTCAAATACGTTGGAGACCGCGTGGTTTGTAGGCTTTTGAGCAGATTTAGCAAACCCTCGCGGTATCATAGGAATCGCTGATGCGGGCACGATTGACCCTGGTCAATTTTCAAAAATTTGCACCTTTGCTTTGTTGTCAGCTCAGTTTTTACAAAGTTAATTTGCATGTCGAGCATTGCCAGCCACCCCGAAAAAAACATCATCCGTGTTCAGTTGCGACAAAACGTCGTGCTTAAAAGTCTCACGGAGGATGAGCACGTTGAGTTGGAGGCTTTGCTCAATGTGGTGGAGTGTCATAAGGGCGATCATTTGTTGCATCAAGGCGTGCATGAAATGGAACAGTACTTTGTGCTCGACGGCATCCTCAAGCGCATGGTGAGCAACCAACAAGCCAAAGAGATGATCTTGCGTTTCTCCGATGAGCGTGACATGGAAACCAGTTACGCCGCTTGGTGCTTACGCACTCCCACGCCGTACAGCATCTTGTCGGTGACCAAAGCACGTGTGGCCAAGTTGCCCATGCCGCAATGGATCGCCTTCATCGAGCGGCACCCAGAGGTCAAGAAAACCTTTGAGTACCAAGTGATGAACTTGATGAGTGAAATCATGGCGCACACCATCACCTTGCATTTGCTCGATGCGCCAGGGCGGGTGCAGCGTTTCATCCGCAAGCAACCCGACCTGTTTGAACGCATTCCTAAAAAAGAGTTGGCCTCGTACTTGAATTTGTCAGCGGAAACTCTGAGTCGTCTCAAGCAGCGCGGCAAAATCTGATCAGGTTTTGGAGTAGGTGAACACGCGCGTTGAGCTCATGAGGCGCAGCTCGTTGGCCACCGAGGTCACGCCCTTGATTTCAGCCGCCACTTTTTCCACCTCAGTTTTTTCGCGCTCATTGATCACAATGCCGCTCAACTTCACGTGGCCGTTTTCGGCTTCGATGGTGATGTTGATGTCGGCCGTGCTCTCGGTGTCTTTGAGCTTGGCGCGAACCCGAGCGGCAAGCGTCATGTTGCCAAGCAATTTGCGCGACTCTTCGGTCTCTTGAAACTCAGGGCGCGTGGTGAGCGCACGAATTTGCTCGACACAGCTGTGCACAGAGAGACGGTCGGTGTTGAGCACCAGGTCGTAAAGCACTGGGTCTCCCCAGGCCACGCCAAATTGCTGCTGCATGCGGCTGGCATGGGCGTCATCACTGCGCTTGATTTCTGAGGCGGCAAACTCGCGGTCGTCGGTTTCGAGGTGGTTCATCAACCACTCCACCCGTTTATTCATGGAGCGGGTGATGCGCACGCACACCACGTGTGGCACGGGGCGCAGCAAGCACGTGGCGCCCCAACCCCTGATGACCACATTGCCCTGGTTGGCTTGGGTGAACACCTCTTCGGCCGAGTAAAGCGCAAAGCGGTCTTTGTCGTTTTTCACGCGCTCGATCAGCGTGGCCTTGCCTTCTCGCAGGCGGTTGATCACGCTGGTGGAGACGTGCAGCTTGCCCGCGAGGTGGTCCACCACCTCGTGTCGCATGGCCCCCAGGTTCATGCTGGCGGCGAGTTCAATGGCCACATCTTTGGCCAAAGAACCCATCTCTTGTGTCATCGCAATGATGGGCATCTTGATTCCTTTCAGTCCACAGGACGCTCAGCGGCGAACTCGTCTTGCTTGGGCTGTTTAACCAAAGCCAGCGCTTTAGAAATCAGCGGCCACACGAGCAGGATCAAGGCCAGTGCAGTGATGCTGCCCACCAAACCGTTGGAGAACATGATGGACAGGTCGCCCTGGCTCACCAACATCGCTTGACGGAAGGAGTCTTCGGCTTTGTCACCCAAAACCAGCGCCAGCACCAAGGGAGCGAGCGGGTAGTCCAACTTCTTGAACAAATAACCCACGATGCCAAAGAGCAGCATGAACCAGATGTCGAGCATGGCGTTGTGCACCGTGTAGGCACCGATGGCACAAATCACGATGATGACGGGCGCAATGATCGAGAACGGAATGCGCAAGATGGAGGCGAACAAAGGCACGGTGGTCAGCACCACAATCAGGCCAACCAAGTTGCCCAGGTACATGCTGGCAATCAAGCCCCAGACAAAATCTTTTTGCTCAACGAAGAGCAGGGGACCGGGCTGCAAACCCCAGATCAACAAACCACCCAACAACACCGCAGCGGTGGGCGAGCCAGGGATACCCAGTGCCAGCATGGGCAGCAGGGCGCTGGTACCGGCAGCGTGGGCGGCTGTCTCGGGCGCCACCACGCCTTCGAGCTGGCCCGTGCCAAATTTGGAGCCGCTTTTTGACATCTTTTTGGCCAAGCCATAGCTCATGAAAGAGGCGGGTGTCGCACCACCTGGGGTGATGCCCATCCAGATGCCAATGAGTGAGCTGCGCATGGAGGTTACCCAGTACTGGGGCAGCTTTTTCCAGGTCTCCATCACCACTTTGGGGTTGATGGCAGCGCTCTTGCCAGAGAAGGCCAGACCTTCTTCCATGGAGAGCAAAATTTCACCAATACCAAACAAGCCAATCACGGCGATCAAAAAGTCAAAGCCGCGCAGCAACTCGGTAAAGCCAAAGGTCAAACGCAGCTGGCCAGTCACGGTGTCCATGCCCACAGCCGCCAAGGCAAAACCGATGGTCATGGAGGCCAAAATTTTGAAGGGCGAGCCCTTGCCCATGCCCACAAACGAGCAGAAGGTGAGCAAGTACACCGAGAAGAATTCCGGCGGACCAAACTTCAGCGCGAACTTGGCCACCAAGGGGGCCAAGAACGTGATCATCACCACCGCCACAAAAGCGCCAATGAACGAGGAGGTGAACGCGCCCGTCAGGGCTTCACCCGCACGACCTTGTTGGGCCATGGGGAAGCCATCAAAGGTGGTGGCCACCGACCAGGGCTCACCCGGAATGTTGAAGAGGATGGAGGTGATGGCCCCGCCAAACAGCGCCCCCCAGTAAATGCACGACAGCATGATGATGGCTGAGGTGGGGTTCATGCTGAAGGTCAGCGGCAGCAAAATAGCCACGCCATTGGCACCGCCCAAACCGGGCAGCACCCCGATGAGCACACCCAAAATGATGCCCACAAACATCAGCACGATGTTCATCGGCGTGAGGATCACGGCAAAGCCCTGAAACAGTGAGTTGATTTCTTCCATGTTCTTGTCTCTTTGTTATGCGTTGGTGTTCAGAAGCCCAGGCTGCTGAGCAGGTCAAACTGGCCTTTGAAAAGCGGCACTTTGAACCACACCTCAAACATCATGAAAAACACCACGTTGACGATCAAGCCCACCGCTAAGCTCTTGACGACCGAGTACTTGCCCAGGATGACCATGAACAAGGTGATGTAGACCGCTGAGGCCACATAAATGCCAATGAACTGAATGGCCAGCACATAAACAGCGGCTGGCAGCAGCACAGAAAAGACACGGCCGAGCTGCTCGCGATCAACGAACACCTCGGTGTTTTTGTGCTTGCCAAACAAGGCCTGGAAAAAAATGCCAGCGCCAGAGATGGTCAGAATCAGGCCGATGTAAAAAGGGAAGTAGCCCGCGCCTGGGCCGTCTGTTGTCCATTCCGACCCCAGCTTGCGGCTGCCAAACAAAACCAAGCCGCCAAGACCCATGACCAGCAAGGCTGTTACAGCATCCACCACATGGGTGCCAACGCCTGTGCGGTTCTCTTCAGGTGAACTCATGCTCTCAAATCCTCAATGCGTTAGTGAAGGGCTCCGCCAACACAGACCCCCAGCAGGGGGGCTGTGTGAGAGAAAACCTGGGGAAAATTACTTGGCCAGGAAGCCGGCTTCCTGCATCAGGGTGCGGTGGGCTTTCTCAGCCTCGGTGAGCCACTTCACAAAGTCGTCACCGGTTTTGAAGCTCTGGTTGAACGCGCCTTTCTCCATGTACTCCTTCCAGTCGGGGGTGGCCCGAACTTTGTTGAGCAGGTCAAGGTAGTAGGCGGTTTGCTCTTTGGTCACGCCTGCAGGCATGAAAATGCCGCGCAGCATCACGTAATCGGTAGGTACACCCGACTCTTTGCAGGTGGGGATGTCGTACCAAGATTGGGTCTCGGTGACTTTGGTTTTGTAGGGCATGCGCTCGTCGTCAAACACGCACAAAGCGCGCAGCTTGCCAGCGCGCCACTGCGCCACGGCTTCAATGGGGTTGTTGACAGAAGAGTCCACGTGCTTGCCCACGAGTTGCACGGCCACCTCACCGCCGCCTTTGAAGGGGATGTAGATGAACTTGGTGCCCGTGGCTTTTTCCAAGCCCACGGTAAGGATCTGGTCTTCTTGCTTGGAGCCTGTGCCGCCCATTTTCATTTTGCTGGGGCCTGCAGCCTTCACAGCAGCGATGTACTCAGAGGCGGTTTTGTAAGGCGCCTCGGCGTTGGTCCACAGCACAAACTGGTCCAGGGAGAGCATGGCCACGGGGGTCATGTCTTTCCAATTGAAAGGCACGCCTGTGGCCATGGGTGTGGTGAACAGGTTGGAGAGCGTGATGATGATCTTGTGTGGGTTGCCCTTGGCTTCTTTCACGTCCAAGAATCCTTCAGCACCGGCACCGCCTGATTTGTTCACGACGATCATCGACTCTTTCATGAGCTTGTGCTTGACGATGATGCCCTGAATCAGTCGTGCCATTTGGTCAGCACCGCCACCCGTGCCAGCTGGCACCACAAACTCGACTGGCTTGGTGGGCTCCCAAGCGGCTGCAGGCAGGCTGCTCAACAGGCCGACAGCAGCAATGGCCGAAATTGCCGTGGCCATGAGGCCGGATTTCAACTTTCCTGGAACACGTGTCATGGTTTTGTCTCCTATAAAAAAATAGATGTACTCTTGTTATGCCGAGTCATGCATAAGATGATTTGATAAAAATCACCGAAGCCTGTTGACTGCGGTCAAGTTTCACTGTGCAGCAGACTTCGGATTTTCCCTATAGCGGCTAACACGTACGCGCGGCGTATCCCCAACAACAAAGCCGTGATCACCTTGCGGCGATCACGGCTTTGTGCGGGGGGTGTCACCCCTTAACTTTGCGGCCAGCCTTGTGCCACGGCGTATTCGCCGGCGCTGATTTTTTTACCGCCCTCAGCCTTGAGTTTCAGGATTTCGATCATGCCGCCCTGGGCATTCACAAAAATCGATTCAGGCGTGACGCGGGCGACCTCACCAGGTTTGCCCCTCACATCGCCAAACTTGCGGGCCACGTGTTTGCGGCAGTCAAAAATCGCCACGGTTTGGCCAGCGATCTCGCCTTTGGCGCCCGGCGCTGGGTTGCAAGCGCGAATAAGGTTGTAAACCTGGTCCACATGCTGGTGCCAGTTAATACGCGATTCGGCCTCTTTCATCCAGCCTTCGTAGCTGGCTTGCGATTCGTCTTGTTCAATTTCTTGGTGACGTCCGGCCACCACCAGGTCGGCCGCCTCGAGCAGGGCAGCTACGCCCAGTGGGAACAGCGAATTGAAGTAGACCTCACCGAGCGTGTCGTCTGGGCCGATGGGGCAGGTTTTTTGCAGGATCACCGGGCCTTCGTCCAAGCCATCGGTGGGGCGGAAGATGGTCAAGCCAGTTTGGCTGTCGCCACGGGCAATGGGCCAGTTGATGGAGGAGGGCCCGCGGTATTTGGGCAAGAGGGAAGGGTGGTACTGGATGGTGCCGTGCTTGGGGATGTGCACCAAAGATTGCGGCACAAACTGCAGCACATAGGCCATCACGCCAATGTCAGCATTGAGTGAGCGCATGGCGGCTTCTGCGTCTTCGCCTTTGAGGCTGCTGAACTGGAACACCTGCAGGCCTTTTTCGCGGGCAGCAGCGACCAGGGCATCTGGTTTTTCACCGGGCTTTTCAGGCTTGCAAAACACGCCCACAACCTCGTCGCCGCGCGCCAAAAAGGCCTCCAGGGCCGCTTTGCCAAAATCTTGTTGACCAATGAATGCAACTCGCATGGTGTCTCCGTGGGGTTAACGCATTAAAAAGTAAATCGCCAAAGCGTACAAAACAAAAGCAAAAGCACGCTTGAGCGGTCGTATGTCCATGCGGTGGGCGGTGCGTGCGCCCAAGGGGGCGGTGCTCATGCTGGCCATGGCAATGACCAACAGACCGGGCAGGTAGAGGTAACCCACCGCGCCTTCGGGCATGGCCGGTAGGTTCCAACCCGCCCAGATGTAACCGAGTGTGCCAGCTAAAGCAATTGGAAAACCAAGGGCCGCAGAGGTGGCCACGGCTTGGTGAATTTTCACGTTGCACCAGGTCATGAAGGGCACCGAGACAAACGCACCACCAGCGCCCACCAGCGAAGACATCAGCCCAATCACGCTGCCCATGCCAAACATGCCTGCTGTGCCGGGTAAAGTGCGGCTGGGTTTGGGTTTTTTGTCGATGAGCATTTGGGTGGCAGAAAACGCCACAAAACCGGCAAACACCCAACTGAGCAAGCGCGTGGGCATGGCCACGGCAATTTGTGCGCCGATGAGCGAGCCCAGCAAAATACCTGGCGCTAACACACGCGCCACCGGCCACAACACCGCGCCGCGCTTGTGGTGCGCACGCACCGAGGACAAAGAGGTGAAGCAGATGGTGGCCAGCGAGGTGGCCACAGCCATCTTCACCACCACATCGGCAGAAAAACCCTTGGCCGTCAAAATCATGGTCATGAAGGGCACCATGATCATGCCCCCACCGATGCCCAGCAAACCAGCCAAAAAGCCAGCGCAAGCGCCCATCAAGGCGAGCTCAAGCACGAGCTGAAATTCAAGGTGAAACATGGGGGAGGCGAGTGAAGGTGTCTGCAGGAACTACCGGACCGCATCCTGAACCGGGGTTCAGGTGGGCGAGGTCAGCGTTGGCTTCGGGTTCATCTGACGCGAGATGATCACACCTGCCAGGCGATGTTCCAAGCCCGGGCTCAATGAGCATTGGTTCAAGGAAATATAAAGCCCGGTAGCACTGCAGACACAGGCATTGTAGGGTCAAGAACAAAGCCAAGGTGGACTTTAAAAAAGACGACCGTCATCACCCAAGGCGGCATCGAGGCGCTCAACCAAGCCGGCGAGCACAGCAGCATCGGCGCTGCTCAAGGCCTCAGCTGCTTGGCTGGGCGCTGAGGGCGCGGCAGAGGGCTCTGGCGCTGGACTAGGTACTGGGGCGGGGGCGGGTGTGGTGTTTGCTGCAGCAGCACCAGATTGCAGGCTGTCGACCAGTTCAAACGCCAGGTTAAGCGAGGCCAGCACTGCGATGCGGTCTCGCGCTTTGATCTTGCCAGCGTCGCGAATTTTGCACATCGCCTCGTCCACTTTTTGGACAGCTTGCAGCAAATGTGCCTCGCCGTTCTCGGGGCAGCGAAGCAAATAGCTCTGCCCCATGATTTGAACTTCAATTTGTTTCATAGCAATGGCAGGCCTGCAACGGGCTTATTCTTGGGCCGGATTGGCCTGTGCTTGCGACACGCGCTCGAGCAAGGCGTCCACACGTGAGCGAGCCGAAACCAAGCGTGTTTTGAGCGAATCTCGCTCTTGCTTGATGCTCTCGAGCTCTTGGGTCAGCAAGGCGTTGGTGCGCTGCAATTCCTCAAAACGTACCAACAAACGCTCTACGCGCTCTGTGATTTGAGCAACCGTGTCTGGCTGGGGGGACGGGTTCGGCATGCCGCCATTGTAGGGTTTTCAAAAGGGGCATTCATGGCTGGCCTTTGGCTGTAGGGATGGGTTTGTCAGCTTGGCGAAGTTATGCCGCGCTACACTGTGGTTGTTGGTGCTCGCGGTGTGGTTCGCATACCGCAGTTCAACGGGAAGCAGGGGGGTCACCCAAACGACCTAACCTGCGCTGCCCCCGCAACGGTAAGTGGACGAACTTCGGTTCCGCTTTCATCACCCAGCCACTGGTGCCCTGAACAAGCACCGGGAAGGCGATGAAGGTTGCATCCACCAGCCCGGATACCGGCCAACAAGGCGGTGCCATGCTTGCATGGCGCCAAACGCCCATGCACTGTCGGGGAAGACGGTGAGGGTTTTAACGCTTTGTTATCTCAAATGAACTTTGTTTCTACGCCCGTGCGCGCGGCCGTGCTTGGCCTGCTTGCGTCTGTTTCCGTGCCTGCTTTTTCGCAGGGTGCTACTTTGAAAGAGACGGTGGTGACTGCCAACCGTTATGAGCAGGATGTTCAATCTGCGCCCTCGGCCATTACTGTGTTGACTTCCGAGCAAATTCTTTCTTCTGGAGCAACCGATGCCAACGATGCCATCAGCCGTTTAATTGGTCTTCCTTCGAGGATTGATCTGAATGGCGCCAGAAACAACACTTTAGATTTCAGAGGTTTTGGCGAAACGGCAAGTCAAAACGTTGTTGTGGTTGTGGATGGCATCCGTATTTCTGAGAATGAACAAGCCTCACCTCGACTCAGCGCCATCTCTCCTGAGCAAATCGAATCCATTGAAATTGTTCGTGGTGGATCCAGTGTTCAATGGGGTGAAGGCGCAAGCGCGGGGGTGATCAATATTGTCTTGAAAAAGAACACTAAGCAAGGGTTGAGTGGTTCCGCAACGGCTCAGCTTGAGAGCTTCAATGGTCGTGATGGTCGTGCAAATTTCAGTGTTGGTACAGAAGGTCTGGTTTTTGATGCCAACGTGCGTAGTTACGCCACAGACTCTTATCGAGAGAACGGAACTGCCAGACAAGACACGGCTTCTGTGGGTCTTTCAGGTGCGTCTGGGAACACCAAATTTCGTATGCGTGTTTCCTCTGAAGATCAGACCAATCGATTCGCAGGGCCACTATCACTTTCTCAGTTCAAGCAGAACCCTACACAGGCTAAAACCCCCAAAGATTTTGGAAGCTACGCTGAGACTAGGGCTACCTTAGGCTTCGAGTACTTGTTGGATAAGATTGTTTTTGCAGTGGATACTGGAGTTCGCAACAAAAATGTTTCTTATCATTTGGACTACGACGGCTATCCGACGATCGGAGGAACTTCTAGTAGCAGTTATCAGCTCTCTCCTAAAGCCACTTACAGATCTGCTCTAGGTAAAAATGCTTTAACTTTAGTCGGGGGGCAAGACTATAGCCGTTGGAACTACAAGGCTGAAAACTCTAATCCTCAGAATGAGCAGTCTTACCAATTCAACAATGCCACATATTTTTCCGGGGATTTTTTAACTAATTCTGGCACTCGTTTAGTTGTTGGCATAAGACAGGAGACTGTAAATAAACGTGCTGAAGATCGCATTGCATACGAACCTGTAGATTACAACCGTTCAGATAATTTGGATGCTTGGGATTTTGGTTTAAGTCAAGAAATTAAAAGCGGGATTAACGCATATTTCAAGTCGGCAAAGTCGTACAGGCTGCCGAATGTTGACGAAAACAGAACTGTTGCAATGGCACTGCGCCCGCAAAGTTCTCGTGATATCGAGTTTGGGGTGAAGTGGTCTTTAAATGCAGACAACTACATCACGTTTCGGACTTATGAGCAAAACACCACCGACGAGATCGCTTTCAATCGTTTGTGTGGCAGCATGGGTTGTAACACCAATCTCGATCCCACCCGACGTCAAGGTGCTGAGTTGGAAGGGCGCTTAGCCTTGCAAAAAAATCTACGTCTTCAAGGATCCTTGCAAACAGTAGATGCCAAGTTTAGAGAAGGCCCCTTTGCTGGAAAACAAATTCCTTCAGTTGCCAGTATTTCCACTGCTGTCCGTCTTCTCTGGCTAATTGATACCCAGCAGTCTCTTAATTTTGGGGTTCAGTACCTCGGAGGTTCGCGATTGAGTAACGACATCGCTAACCGATGCTCAGCACAGATGCCCGACCGAACATTGCTAGATGCTCGTTACGCTTGGAATAATCGCAAGATAGAAGTCTCGCTATCAGCGATTAATTTAACTGACGAGAAGAGCTACAGCTACGGTATTACGAATGCGGATTGCAGTGCTGTTAATGTTTACCCAGATCCAGGTCGTACGTTAAAAGCTACCGTCAAGTACAACTTCTAAGTCATGAACCTCTTTCCCCAACGCATCGTTTGCCTCACCGAGGAAACCACGGAGTGGCTGTACATGCTTGGGGAAGAGGCGCGCATTGTGGGGATTTCTGGCTTCACGGTGCGGCCGCGTCGTGCGCGTCAGGAGAAGCCTCGGGTGAGTGCTTTTTTAACGGCCAAGATCGACCAGATCTTGGCGCTCAAGCCTGACTGTGTGTTTGGTTTTTCTGATTTGCAGGCTGACATTGCCAGCGCGCTGATCCGGCAAGGGATTCAAGTCACGGTGTTTAACCAGCGCAGCGTGGCCGAGATCTTTGCCATGATGTACCAGGTGGCTGCCATGGTGGGACAGGCGGAAAAAGGTCTGACCCTGATTGCTCAGATGCAAAAGCAATTAGAAGACATCCAACAAACCGCAGCAACCTTGCCCCGCAGGCCGCGTGTGTTTTTTGAAGAGTGGGATGTGCCCCACATCAGCGCGATTCAGTGGGTGTCTGAGCTCGTGGGCATCGCCGGGGGTGATGATGTGTTCCCTGAACTCGCCAAAGAATCCTTGGGCAAGTACCGCATCATTGCCGATGGCGCTGAGATCGTGGGGCGTGCGCCCGACATCATCATCGGCTCTTGGTGTGGCAAAAAATTTCGGCCAGAGAAAGTTGCAGCCCGCGAGGGTTGGCAAGACGTGCCTGCGGTGCGTCACCAGCAGCTGTTTGAGGTGAAGTCGCCCGACATCTTGCAGCCAGGCCCTGCGGCCCTGACCGATGGCGTGCAAGCCCTGCACCGCATCATCATGGCGTGGGGTAAGTTGTATGCTTAAGTGCATGCTAAGCCACGTCGTACATAGATCGTTAGCTATTATTTCGATAGCATTTGTGGGTTTGGTGTTCGCAACCACAGCCTCGCATGCGGCCATCCAAGTGCAAGACGACCGTGGCATCACACAGGCTTGGGCAGAGCCCCCGCAGCGCATCGTGAGCCTGTTGCCTGCCTTGTCTGAGGCGGTGTGCGCTTTGGGCGAATGCCAGCGTTTGGTGGGTGTGGACCGTTACGCCAATTACCCCGAGCAAGTTAAAAAACTGCCTAAGCTGGGTGGTGGTCTGGATCCCAGCATCGAAGCCGTGGTGGCCCTCAAGCCTGATGTGGTGCTCATGTCCACATCCACCAAGGCGACACCGCGCTTGGAGGCTTTGGGCATCAAGGTGGTGGCGCTCAACACCCAGCACCATGCGGATGTGCGGCGCCTGCTTGCTGTTGTTGCCCGCTTGTTGGGCTTGGAGTCGCAAGGCACCCTTGCGCAGCCCGCCGGCGCGGTCAGCGAGCGGCATTGGCAAACCCTGCAAGCCGGCGTCAAGGCCGCGGCAGCAGGTGTGCCCCAGCGCCCCATCAAGGTTTACTTTGAGGTGAGCAATGCGCCTTATGCAGCAAGCGCATCGTCGTTCATCGGCGAAACGCTCGCGCAACTGGGGGTGCTCAATGTGGTGCCTGCCTCGCTCGGGGCCTTTCCAAAAATCAACCCTGAGATGGTGGTGCGCGCCGACCCCGATGTGATCATGCTGAGCGAAACCAGCTGGGTGCAGTTGCAGCAACGCCCTGGCTGGTCGCAATTGCGTGCCTTGCGCCAGGGCCAGGTGTGCGCTTTCAAGCCTGATGAAGCCGACGTGCTGGTTCGCCCAGGGCCGCGGCTTGACCAAGCGGCTCACATCATGGCGCGCTGCCTGCAAGACAAAGTCAAATGAAGCGCAACGCTACATGGCTGGGCCTGGTTCTGCTTGCTTTGGGCCTCATCGGGGTGCTCATGGGCACTGCGGTGGGCAGCACGGGGTGGACGCCTTGGGCTGAGCTTTTGAGCGACCCGGTGGCCGGACAAATCGTGATGGACATTCGCCTGCCGCGCTCATTGGGCGCTTGGCTGGCCGGCGCCTTGCTGGGCTTGGCCGGCGCCGTGGCGCAGGGTTTGTTTCGCAACCCCTTGGCAGACCCTTATTTGCTGGGCAGTGCCTCAGGCGCCTCACTGGGTTTGGTGGTGGCCTTGAGCCTGGCCTCGTTCATGCCAGCTTTGGGTTTGGGCTTAGCGGGCGAGTGGTTTAAAGCCTTGGGTTTGACCAGTGCTGCTTTCGTGGGTGCTCTCGGTGCTGTCTTGTTGACACTTGCCCTGGCCCGAGGCGTGCAGAGCAGCCTGCGTTTGTTGCTGGCTGGTGTGGTGGTAGGCGTGGTGCTGGGCGCGTTGAGCTCACTTGTCATGCTCATGCTGCCGGTCGTGCAACAAACTCTGCAGGCGTTTTTGCTGGGTAGCACTGCTTTTGTGGGGTGGCTGTCTTGCGCTTTGATGTTGTTCGTGTGGCTGCCTTTGGTCGTGGTGTCGGTTTTGTTGAGTCGCGTCTTAGACGGCTTGACTTTGGGCGAGGCCACAGCCGCCAGCCTGGGCCTGCCACTGGCGCCCATGCGTGCTGCCCTGGTGGGTGTGGTGGCCCTGGCCACGGCCACCTCTGTGGCGCAAACTGGCTTGGTGGCTTTTGTGGGCTTGGCCGCGCCGCATGTTGTGCGCGCACTCTTACCTGTTGCCCATGCGCGCTTGCTGTGGCTGTCGAGCTTGATGGGCGGCGTGTTGTTGTTGTGGGCCGATTTAGGCGCGCGTGGCTTGGCTGCGCCCCAAGAGTTGCCCGTCGGGGTGGTCACGGCAGTGCTGGGTGGTGGCTACTTGCTGCGGCTCATGCATCAACAAACGCATAAAGGCGCTCAGCCATGAGAACGCCTGCGCTTCAAGCGCGTGATGTGCATGTGCTGCGCGCAGGACGCACTGTCTTGCAGGTGCCGTCCTTGTCCATACCCGCCGGGCGCTGGACCAGTGTGGTGGGACCCAATGGCGCGGGCAAATCAACGTTGCTGCAGGTGCTCGCAGGCATCCTTCCGGCAACCCAAGGCGACCGTGGGCAGGTGTCGCTTTTTGGCCAAGACATGGCAGCGTTATCGCCGCGCCTGCGTGCACAGCAACTGGCTTGGATGGGGCAAAACCAAAGCACCGACGACCTGCGTGTGGCCGATGTGGTCATGCTGGGGCGCTTGCCGCATCAGGCTTGGTTGGCGGGCCCCAGCGCGCTGGACCACGCCAAGGTGCAAGCTGCCCTCAAAGCCACCCAGGCCTGGGATTGGCGTGAGCGCCCTTTGAGCCAGCTCTCGGGCGGCGAGCGTCAGCGCGTTTTGTTGGCGCGCCTTTTGGCGGTGGATGCGCAGCTGATGTTGATGGACGAGCCTTTGGCCAACCTCGATCCCCCGCATCAGGCCGATTGGCTTGTGCTTATGCGCGAGCTGGTTGCCGCTGGCAAAACGGTGGTGAGCGTGCTGCATGAAATCTCCATCGCCCTGCACGCCGACGAGTTGTTGGTCATGAACCAAGGCCAAGTGACACACCAGGGCGACAGCCAAGAGGCGCTAACGCATGAGGCCTTGTGCGAGGTGTTCGACCACCGCATCCGTGTGCACGCCGTGGCTGGGCAGTGGGTGGCCTTGCCCAAGCTGTGAGGCTCGATCAGGGCGCAGGTGTTTTGCTTTTGAAGTCGCAGCAATCGGCAACCGTACAGCGCCAGCACTGTGGGTTGCGCGCGGTGCACACGTAGCGCCCATGCAAAATCAACCAGTGGTGCGCATCCACCAAATAAGGCTTGGGGATGCGCTTGAGCAGTTTGAGCTCCACAGCCAAAGGCGTTTTGCCAGGGGCCAAGCCGGTGCGGTTGCCTAAGCGAAAAATATGTGTATCCACCGCCATGGTGGCTTCGCCAAACGCTGAGTTGAGCACCACATTGGCGGTTTTTCTGCCCACGCCTGGTAAGGCCTCCAAAGCCTCACGCTGACGTGGCACCACACCGCCATGTTCCCGCACCAAGATCTCGCAGGTTTGCATCAAATGCTTGGCCTTGGATCGGTACAGGCCGATGGTTTGGATGTAGCCCTCCAGCCGGCTCAGGCCCAAATCCAGTATTTTTTGCGGTGTGTTGGCCACGGGAAACAGCTTGCGCGTGGCCTTGTTCACGCTCACATCGGTGGCCTGCGCTGAGAGCAACACTGCCGTGAGCAGCTCAAACACCGAGGTGTACGCAAGCTCGGTCACCGGCATGGGGTTGGCGGCTTGAAGCGTAGAAAAAAATATCTCGATGTGCTGTGTTTTCATTTTTAAAGAGTCTAACGATTTAAGCTCTCACCCATGACGTACCTCAATCGCCGAAACTTCACGCGCCTGGGTTTGCTCGGGGCGGCTTTGCTCAGCTTGACGCTGGGGGCTTGCACCACCCAGCCCCCTTTGGCCGAGCCTGCCAAGCCCAAATTGCTGGTGCTGCTGGTGGTCGATGGCTTGCCCCAGCGCCAGGTGGAGGCTTACCGCGACCAGCTTGCGCCCGATGGTTTCGCGCGCTTTCTCAAGCAAGGTCGTTGGTACAGCCAAGCGCATTACGGCCACGCGTTCACGGTCACGGGTGCCGGCCATGCGGCGTTGCTCACTGGGGCTTACTCGCACCGCAGCGGCATCATTGGCAACACTTGGCGCGATGCAGCCAGTGGTGAACCTGTGTATTGCGCCAGCGACAGCAGCGCCACCTACATTGGGCACGCCACCAAACCGCTCGATGGCACCAGCCCCCGTCACCTGCGGGCCGAGTCTTTGGGCGATGTGCTCAAGCAAGTCGACCCGCGCTCCAAGGTGCTGGCCGTGTCGGGCAAAGACCGCGGGGCCATCTTGCCTGCGGGCCAAACGGGCACCGCTTACATGTACATGAGCAGCACCGGGCAATTTGCCTCCAGCACTTACTACATGCCCAAGCACCCGGCCTGGGTGGACGCCTTCAACAACACCAAGCCAGCCGACGCCTATGTTTGGCAACCTTTGTTGCCCGAAGCCGCCTACAGCCGCTCTTTGCCTGACCTTCAGCCTTGGTACGCGCCCGGCGGGGCCTTGCCCAAAACCTTCAGCACGCAAGGCAATGCGCCCAATGAGAAGTTTTACAGCGCACTCTTGCCCAGCCCCTTTGTGGACGAGATGACCTTGGCGTTTGCTCGCGCAGCGCTGAGCGCTGAACAACTTGGTGTGGACGATGCCCCCGATATTTTGGCCATCAGCCTCTCCGGGCACGACTACGTGAACCACGCGTATGGCGCTGAATCGCGTTTGTCGCACGACCACTTCTTGCAGCTAGATCGCCAATTGCAAGCTTTCTTTGCCCACCTCGATGCAACGGTAGGTGCTGGCAATTACGTGGCGCTGCTCACGGCCGACCACGGTTTCATGCCCACGCCGGAGCACAACGCGCAGTTGGGCAAGCCCTCAGGCCGCATCGACCCGCGCAAGGCGCTGGAACGGGTCAACGCAGCCGTGCAAGCGCGCTTTGGTGAAGGCAAGTGGGTGCACGGCTTTAGCGCATCGGGCGTGTTGCTCAACCGTGGCTTGATCAAAGACAAGCAGCAAGACGCCCAGGCCATGGCCAGGGTGGTGGCCGACACCCTGAAAAAAGAGCCTGGCATTGCGGCGGCCTACACCCGCGCAGAGTTGATGGGCACGCCGCTGCAAGAGCCGCTGTATGGCCTGATGCGCAAATCTTGGCACCCTGAGGTGTCAGGCGAGGTGCAATACACGGTGCGCGAAGGGTGGATGTTTGCCACTGGCAACACCGGCACCACCCATGGCTCGCCCTATGCTTACGACACCCATGTGCCCATCCTTGTGTACGGGCCAAAATGGGTGCCAAGCGGCCGGGTCGACACCCCTGTGGAGGTGGCCGACATTGCCCCCAGCCTGGCGCGATTGCTGCAAGTGCGCGCACCAGCCCAGTCTGAAGGTAAGCTCTTGCCCTTGCGCTGACCAACGCTTTGAACCCATTTGATTTCGACCATGCAATTCGCTGACCGCCTTAACAACGTAGAAACCTCCGCCATTCGCGAGCTGTTCAAGCTGCTGGGCAAGCCCGGCATCATCTCTTTTGCTGGCGGCTTTCCCGACAGCGCCATGTTTGACGTGGAGGGCATTCGCCAGGCCAGTGAAACGGCCTTGCGCGAGGAGCCGGGTGCGGCCCTGCAATACGGCGCCACCGAGGGCTACAACCCCTTGCGTGAACAAATTGCGCAGTTCATGAACAGCAAAGAGCCCTCGGCCCGCGCACTCTTGCCAGAAGACCTGATCGTCACCACGGGCAGCCAGCAAGCCCTGGACCTCATTGGCAAAACCCTGATTTCTCCCGGTGACAAGGTGATTGTGGAAGGCCCCACTTTTTTGGCCACCATCCAATGTTTTCGTTTGTATGGCGCGCAGGTCATCACCGCGCCGGTGGACAGCCAAGGGGTGGACACCGAGGCCTTGGCAGCACTCATGGCCGAGCACAAGCCCAAATTTGTGTACCTCATCCCCACCTTTGGTAACCCCAGCGGTGCCACCTTGAGCTTGGCGCGCCGCCTGCGGGTGCTCGAACTCGCGGTGCAGCACCAAATTCCCGTGGTTGAAGACGACCCTTACGGCGATTTGTATTTTGGTGAGGCCCCACCGCCGAGCTTGCTCAATTTGAGCGAGCAGGTGCCCGGTAGCCGCGACTTGCTGGTGTACTGCGGCTCTTTGAGCAAGGTGCTCAGCCCAGGTTTGCGGGTTGGCTGGATGGTTGCGCCTCAGCCCTTGTTGGCCCGAGCCACCATGTGTAAGCAGTTCAGCGACGCGCACACCAGCACCTTTGCCCAAGCCACCGCTGCCCACTACCTCAAGGCCGGGCGCATGCCCGCCACCTTGGCGCATGTGCGGGAGGTGTATGCCCGCCGTGCCTCGCTCATGTGCGAGACCTTGCGCGCCGAGTTGGGTGACGCCATTGCCTTTACCCAGCCCGGAGGCGGCCTGTTTGTGTGGGCGCGTCTCACCGGTGCACGGGTGCAGTTGCAAGATGCGGCCGAGTTGGCCAAGCGGGCCATCGAACAAGGTGTGGCGTTTGTGCCGGGCGCGCCTTTTTACGCCACCCACCCCGACTCAGCCACCTTGCGTTTGAGTTTTGCCACGGCCGACGAGGACAAGATCAAAGAAGGCCTCCAGCGCTTAGGGCGGGCTTTGCGGGCTTGATTTGGCTTATTTGCGGGTATGGCGCGCGCGCATTTGAGCGAACTTAGGCCAAACCGCTCGCTATTTATGGCTTAATTCGGGGTCTTAATTTTTTTCAAGGAATTTCCAGATGGGTAACAAAATCGTTACTGAAGCCGATCGCAAGCGCACTCCCGCACCCCAGCCCCTGCCCGGCATGAGCTTGCCCACTGGCGGGCGCGGTCAGCGCATCAGCCTGGAGCGTGGCGTGGCAACTCGCAGCAAGAAAAACCCCGGCAAGCGCTCCAAAAAAGGCGGCTGATCCCCCTTGCACGAGGCAGCTCACCATGTCTCAGTCCCAGGTGATCAAACAGGCTTTTGCTGCATGGGCTCAGCCCATGTTGCTGCTGGACTACCAGACCAGCCAGTTCACCTGGTTTAACCAAGCCGCAGCAGACATGCTGCGCTATCCCCAGGACCAGCTGCCGCAGCGGCTGAGTCCAGCGGATATTTCCCCGCCTTTTCAGCCTGACGGCCAGCCCTCGCTGGTCAAGGTTCA
>DKJZ01000010.1 GCA_002454975.1 Hylemonella sp. UBA6679 | reverse complement strand
CTACCATTGAACGACACCCGCAGCCTTTGAAGTTTACTTCAGGATGTCGCCCAGGCAGAGGTACTTCATCTCCACATAGTCTTCCATGCCGTGGCTGGAGCCTTCGCGGCCCAGGCCCGACTGCTTGACGCCACCAAAAGGCACATGCTCGGTGGCCAACACGCCCACGTTCACACCCACCATGCCGTATTCCAGCGCTTCGCTCACGCGGAAAATGCGGCCCACGTCACGGCTGTAGAAGTAGCTGGCCAAGCCAAAAATGGTGTTGTTGGCCGCATCAATCACCTCTTGCTCGGTGTTGAACTTGAACACCGGGGCAAAGGGGCCAAAGGTTTCTTCGGTGGCGCAGGCCATGTCGGCTGTGGCGTTGGCAATCACGGTGGGCTCAAAAAACTGGCCTTGTAGCTTGTTGCCGCCGGTGAGCACCTTGCCGCCCTTGGCCACCGCATCGGCCACGTGGCGCTGAACTTTTTCGACGGCAGCGTCTTCAATCAGCGGGCCTTGCGACACGCCAGCCTCAAAGCCGTTGCCCACCTTGATGGTGCGCACCTTGGCGGCAAACTTTTCCACAAAGGCGTCGTACACACCGGCTTGCACGTAAATGCGGTTGGCGCACACGCAGGTTTGGCCAGCGTTGCGGTATTTGCTGGCCATGGCGCCTTCCACGGCGGAGTCCAGGTCGGCGTCGTCAAACACAATGAAGGGCGCGTTGCCACCGAGTTCGAGCGACATTTTTTTCACGGTGGGCGCGCTTTGCGCCATCAAAATGCGGCCCACTTCGGTAGAACCTGTGAAGCTGATGTGGCGCACCACGTCGCTCTCGCACAGCACCTTGCCAATGGCAATCGAGTTCTCGCTGTCGGCCGTCAAGATGTTGAGCACACCAGCAGGAATGCCGGCTTGCACGGCCAATTCAGCTGCGGCCAAGGCGGTCAAAGGTGTCAACTCAGCGGGCTTGATGATCACCGGGCAACCCGCGGCCAGGGCCGGGGCCACTTTGCGCGTGATCATGGCCAGCGGGAAGTTCCAGGGCGTGATGGCGGCGCACACGCCGATGGGCTGCTTGATGACCATCAGGCGGCGGTTGTTGTCGAACTGGGGCAGGGTTTCGCCGTTGACGCGCTTGGCCTCTTCGGCAAACCACTCCACAAAGCTTGCGCCATAGGCAATTTCACCTTTGGCCTCGGCGTAGGGCTTGCCTTGCTCGGCCGTGAGGATGCGGCCCAAGTCGTCTTGGTTGGCCATGAGCAACTGGAACCACTTGAGCAAAATCGCATGGCGCTCTTTGCCGGTTTTGCTGCGCCAGGCGGGCCAGGCGGCGTTGGCCGCGGCAATCGCGGCTTTGGCGTCAGCAGCCCCCAGGTTGGCCACATCGGCCAGTTTCAGGCCAGTGGCGGGGTCGTTCACGTCAAAACGTGCACCGCGGCCGTGGTCGGCGCTGGGCTTGGCCACCCAGGCGCCATTGAGCAGCGCATCGGTTTTGAGCAGGCTGTGGTTGTTGAGCAAGGCCAGTGGGGAAGCTTTCATGTCCATAGGGGTCTCCATGCAGGTGCCGGTTTCAAGCAGTCTGTGATTAAGTGTGCTGAACAAACCCCAAGCATAGCGCGGCCTCGCAGCCCCTGCCTGCGTAGTAGGACGTATGCCAAACCTATAATTGAGGGTTGTCTGTGCCCAGCGCCCAGCCCTTTATTTGGACCCTTCCATGACCACGCCCCAATTCTCTGTTGCCGACATCCGCAAGACCTTTCTGGACTTCTTTGCTTCCAAGGGCCACACGGTGGTGCCCAGCAGCCCGCTGGTGCCGGGCAACGACCCCACGCTGATGTTCACCAACTCGGGCATGGTGCAGTTCAAAGACGTGTTTTTGGGCACCGACAAACGCTCGTATGTGCGGGCCACCTCGGTGCAGGCTTGCTTGCGTGCCGGGGGCAAGCACAACGACTTGGAAAACGTGGGCTACACCGCGCGTCACCACACGTTTTTCGAGATGCTGGGCAACTGGAGCTTTGGCGACTACTTCAAGCGCGACTCCCTCAAGTGGGCTTACGAGTTGCTCACGCAGGTTTACAAGCTGCCAGCCGAGAAGCTCTGGGCCACGGTCTACATTGACGACGATGAGGCCTACAACATCTGGACGCAAGACATCGGCCTGCCGCCTGAGCGCGTGGTGCGCATTGGTGACAACAAAGGCGCCAAGTACGCCTCCGACAACTTTTGGATGATGGCCGACACCGGCCCGTGTGGCCCGTGCTCGGAGATCTTTTTCGACCACGGCCCCGACGTGGCGGGTGGCCCTCCAGGCAGCCCCGAACAAGATGGCGACCGCTACATCGAGATCTGGAACAACGTGTTCATGCAGTTCGACATGCAGCCCGATGGCACCTTGTTGCCCTTGCCCGCACCCTGCGTGGACACCGGCATGGGCCTGGAGCGCTTGGCCGCTATTCTGCAGCATGTGCACAGCAATTACGAGATTGATTTGTTCGACGCGCTCATCCAAGCTGCAGCGCGCGAAACCGGCTGCACCGACCTGGGCAACAAGAGCCTGCGCGTGATTGCCGACCACATCCGTGCCACCGCGTTTTTGGTGTGTGACGGTGTGATTCCCTCCAACGAGGGCCGCGGCTATGTGCAACGCCGCATCGTGCGCCGCGCGATTCGCCACGGCTACAAGCTGGGCAAAAAGACGCCGTTCTTCCACAAGCTGGTCGCCGACCTGGTGGCTCTCATGGGCGAGGCCTACCCCAAGCTCAAGGCTGACCAAACACGCATCACCGAGGTGCTCAAGGCCGAAGAAGAACGCTTCTTTGAAACCCTGGAAAACGGCATGAGCATCTTGGACGCGGCCCTGGCCGATGGCACCCAAGTTCTCCCGGGCGAGGTGGCCTTCAAGCTGCACGACACCTACGGTTTTCCTTTGGACTTGTCGGCCGATGTGTGCCGCGAGCGCGATGTGAATGTGGACGAGGCCGGCTTTGCCGCAGCCATGGAAGCGCAAAAGGCCAAGGCACGCGCCGCAGGCAAGTTCAAGATGGACCGCGCGCTCGATTACAGCGGTGTGGCCAATGATTTTGTGGGCTACGAAAAGTTAGAAGCTGCAACAAAAATTGTAGCTATTTACCTTGATGGCACGCCGGCTCAGAGCCTGAATGCAGGTCAATCTGGTGTGGTGGTGCTCGATGCCACGCCTTTTTACGCTGAGAGTGGCGGCCAAGTGGGCGACCAGGGTGTGATTGCCAGCACGGGAGCGAGTTTTGAGGTGCAAGACACCCTCAAAATCAAGGCCGATGTGTACGGCCACCACGGCATGCTGGCCACAGGCTCGCTCAGGGTGGGCGATGCCGTCACAGCGCATGTGAACACCGCCTTGCGCGCAGCCACCGTGCGCAACCATTCGGCCACCCACCTCATGCACAAAGCGCTGCGCGAGGTGCTGGGCGAGCATGTGCAGCAAAAGGGCTCGCTGGTCACGCCCGAGCGCACCCGTTTTGACTTTGCGCACAACGCGCCCTTGAGCGACGATGAAGTGCGTCGCATCGAAGCGCAAGTGAACGACGAAATTTTCACCAACGCCGCTGCGCAAGCGCGTGTGATGGACATCGAATCGGCTCAGAAAACCGGCGCCATGATGCTCTTTGGTGAGAAGTACGGCGAGACCGTGCGCGTGCTCGACATCGGCACGAGCCGCGAGTTGTGCGGTGGCACCCACGTGCAACGCACCGGTGACATTGGTCTGTTCAAAATTGTGGGTGAGAGCGGTGTGGCCGCTGGCGTGCGCCGTGTGGAAGCGGTGACAGGCGCCAACGCGCTGGCGTATTTGCAGTCGCTCGAGTCCACCGTGGCCCAGGCCGCAGCCACGCTCAAAGCCCCCACGGCCGAACTCAATGGCCGCATCCACCAGGTGCTCGACCAGGTCAAGGCTTTGGAAAAAGACATCGCTGCCCTCAAAGGCAAACTTGCTTCCAGCCAGGGCGACGAGCTCATGGGCCAGGCGCAAGAGATCGGTGGCATCAAGGTGCTGGCTGCGAAGCTCGAAGGCGCGGATGCCAAAACCCTGCGCGACACCTTGGACAAGCTCAAAGACAAACTCAAAACCGCAGCCATCGTGTTGGCCGCGGTGGACGGCGACAAGGTGCAACTCGCAGCCGGTGTGACGGCCGACAGCGTGGGCCGCATCAAGGCTGGCGAGCTGGTGAACTTTGTGGCCCAGCAGGTGGGCGGCAAAGGCGGCGGCAAGCCCGACATGGCCATGGCTGGCGGCACCGATGCGAGCAAGTTGGGCGCAGCTTTGGCAAGCGTGCCGGCTTGGGTGCAGAGCAAGCTCTGAGCGAGTTTTTAAGCCCGGTGTGATCGCCAGCGGGTGAGCGGCACCTCAACGTGCCGCTCAAACCACGCCCCCAGCCACAGGCTGAGCAGCCAGTAAACCACCAACACCACGCCAGCCAGGGCAACTTGTTGAGCTGATTCAAGTGCCCAGGCTTGCACCGCCAGTGCAAACCCTGCGTTGCCCAGCATCAGCAGGGCAAAGTGGTTGAGAAACTGCGCATAAGACACTTGTCCTCCACGCGCGATGAGCTGTTGCAACCAAGCAGGCAGCTTGGCCAAGTATCCAGACCAGGCCCCACCCAGCGCGAGCAGCAAAGCCACGCCCAGGGCCAGCACGATGCGCTCGCGGTAGTCCACCACCAGCGCGAGCACGCCCAAACAGGTCAGCGCCAACAGCCATGTGTGTTGGGTGCGTGCGGTGCGCGCGATGCCATAGGCCAAGACGCCCAGCCCGTAGGCACCAAAAAAATAAGGCGCATAGGCATCCAGTGCGGCCATGCGGTTCAAGACCAGCAAAGACAGAGCGGCCAAACCGGCCACCAAGCCCCAAGTGAGCACAGGCCAAGCCGGGTGAAGGTGGGGTGAGGCAACAGGCCCCGGCCGAATGACAGGCCCGAGCCACACCAGCGCGGTCAGCAGGGCAAACAGCTGCAGGTCGATGGCCACGTACCACACGCCTGTGGACAAGGCGGGCTGGCCCAGCACGTCGTGTAACAGCAGGGCGTGGGCCAGCACTTGCAAGGTGCTGGGCGCATCGGGCACAAAACCGTCGCTGGGCAAGTGCGCACGCGACACCGCTGCGCTGAGCACGGCCAAGAGCATGGCCACCATGAAGGGCAAGACCAGACGGCGGTAGCGCAGCCACACCCGTGCCACCACCGCTTGCCAGCGCGTCTCCATGGGTTTGCTCAGGTGCTGCGCGGCCAAAAAGCCCCCCACCACCAGAAAAATTTGCACCGCCATGCGCGCGTACTCGTGCAGCCAAGCCATCAGCCCAGGTGCGGCGGTGTGCAGCACCTGCGCGGCCGGGCCGTACAGCGAAAAGTGGTGCCACACAATGAGCTGCGCCCCAAGCAGCTTGAGCAAATCCAGGTGCAGTTGACGCTTGGGGTGTGACACAGCGCAGCGTGGTCCGTTGTTCAAACAGGCATGAAAAAGGCGGGCCAGCTGCCCGCCTGGTGAAGTGCTTGGATTTTAAGCGTCAGCCGAGACCTTGGCGTCTTTGATGACCTTGGCCCATTTGGCCTGTTCGTTTTTGATGAAGTCGACAAAGCGTTGCTGTGTGCCGCCGCCGTCTTCAGCGCCGTACTGGTCGAGTTTTTCTTGCACATCGGGCATGGCCAAGACCTTGTTGATGTCTTCGTTCATGCGCTGGGCCATGGCCGCAGGCAGCTTGCCCGGTGCAACCAAACCGTACCAGGTGGTGGCATCGAACCCGGCAAAGCCTTGCTCGTCCATGGTGGGCACGTTGGGGTGGCCCTTGGCGCGCTTGGTGCGGGTTTGCGCCAGCGCAATGGCCTTGCCGCTTTTGACATGCGGGGTGGCCGAGGTCATGGTCTCAAAGCAGTAGTTCACTTGCCCACCAATCAGGTCGGTAAGCGCTGGGCCCGAACCTTTGTAGGGCACATGCAACGCATCAATGCCCGCACGCAGCTTGAACATCTCCAGCGCCAGGTGTTGGGCCGAGCCGCCACCTGCGGAGGCAAAGCTGATTTGCCCGGGCTTGGCCTTGCACAGCGCCACCAGGTCTTTCACATTTTTGGCTGGTTGGGCTTCGTTGCAAATCAGCAAGTTGGGGGTGACACCCACCAGGCAGATCGGCACAAAGTCGCGCTCCACCACATAGCCCAGCTTGGGCTGCAGGCTCGGGGCCAGGGCGTGGCTGTTGATGTGGGCCATCAAGAGCGTGTTGCCGTCCGACGGTTGCTTGGCCGTGAAATCTGCCGCAATCACACCCGCCGCACCGGCTTTGTTTTCAATCACGATGCTGGTGTTCCACATCGTTGTGAGCTTTTGCGCCACCACACGCGCCAGCGCGTCGGTGCCGCCGCCCGGGGGAAAGCCCACGATGATGCGGATGGGGCCGTTGGGCAAGGTTTGCGCTTTGATCATGGGCGCGGCCAGGGTGGCGGCCGCAGCACCGGTGGCTTGCAGCAAGGTTCTGCGTTTCATGGTGTGTCTCCTCGGGTTTTATTGTTGGATACGCGCCTTAGGCGGCTTGCAGGGGCAGCGCGACCGGGTGGCTGGCGTAGTGGTCCATGATGGCCTGAACGCCCGAACCTGCCAAGCGTACCCCTGCGAGTTTGAGGCCCATTTCGCAACCAGCCACGGTGGCAATCAGGGTCAGGTCGTTGCTGTCGCCCAGGTGGCCAATGCGGAACATGCGGCCTTTGATCTTGCCCAGGCCCGTGCCCAGCGAGCAGTCAAAACGCTCGTGGATGATTTTGCGCACCGCATCGGCGTCCACACCCTCAGGCGTCATCACGCCGGTCAAGATGGGGGAGTACACCTTCTCGTCGGCGCACTGGATGGGCAAGCCCCAGGCGCGCACCGCAGCGCGCACACCGGCGGCCCAGCGCTGGTGGCGGGCGAACACGGCTTCCAAACCCTGGCCCAAAATCATGTCGCAAGCTTCGCTCAAACCGTAAAGCAAATTGGTGTTGGGGGTGGTGGGCCAGTAGCCGCCTTTGTTCATCTCAATGATCTCGTCCCAAGCCCAGAAGGCTTTGGGCAAGGTGGCGTGCTTGCTGGCTTCGATGGCTTTGGCCGACAAGGCGTTGAAGCTGATGCCGGGCGGCAGCATCAAGCCTTTTTGCGAGCCGCTGATGGACACGTCCACACCCCAAGCGTCGTGCTGGTAATCCGCACCGGCCAGGCCGGAGATGGTGTCGACCAACAACAGGGCGGGGTGCTTGGCCGCATCCATGGCGCGGCGCACCGCGGCGATGTCGCTGGTCACGCCGGTGGAGGTTTCGTTGTGCACCACGCACACCGCTTTGATGCTGTGTGCGGTGTCGGCCTTCAAACGCTCTTCAATCAAATGCGCTTGCACACCGTGGCGCCAGCCTTCCATGCCGGGCAGGCTCAGCACCTCGGTTTTGAGGCCCAGGCGTGTGGCGAGTTTGTTCCACAAAAACGCGAAGTGACCGGTCTCGTACATCAGCACATGGTCGCCCGCGCTCAAGGTGTTGACCAAGGCGGCCTCCCAAGCACCGGTGCCTGAAGCCGGGTAAATCATCACTGGCTGGATGGTTTGGAAGATGCGCTGCACATCGCGCAGCACCTTCTTGCCCAGCATGGCGAACTCGGGGCCGCGGTGGTCGATGGTGGGCAGGCTCATGGCGCGCAGCACGCGCTCGGGCACGGGGGAGGGGCCAGGAATCTGCAGGAAGTGGCGGCCAGTGGGGTGAAAGTCGGTAACGAGCATGGTGTCTGTTGGTTCTAAATCAAAAGGGAGATTCAAAAGGGAGATGCTCAAGGTGTTCAAGCAAGCCCCTATTTTTTGCATACAAAATTCATTTGTCAACCGATTTTGTCTTAAAATCGCTAAAAATGACCTCTTTTTTGAATACAAAAACCACATGAGCGCTGTGTTGCAAGCCATCCCCAGGGCCGCCCTGCATGAGCAGGTGGCGCAGCGTTTGCGGCAAATGCTGGTGGAGGGGCAGATCGCGCCGGGCGCCAAGCTCAATGAGCGCGAGCTCAGCGAGGTGCTGCAAGTCTCACGCACCCCTTTGCGCGAAGCCATCAAAATGCTTGCCGCTGAGGGCCTGGTGGCTTTGCTGCCCAACCGCGGGGCGATTGCCCTGCAGCTCACCGAGCAAGATGTGCGCAACACTTTTGAGGTGATGGCTGGGCTCGAGGGGTTGTCGGGTGAGCTGGCTGCGCAGCGCGTCACCGATGCCGAGTTGCAACACATCCAAGCCCTGCATTTTGAAATGCTCGCGGCCTACACCCGCCAGGACCTCTCGGCGTATTACCGGCTCAACGCTGCGATTCACCAGGCCATCAACATGGCGGCGAAAAACCCGGTGCTCACCGCCACTTACCAACAGGTCAATGCGCGTTTGCAGGCCTTGCGTTTTCGCTCCAACCAAGACGGCGACAAATGGGCGCGCGCAGTGCAGGAGCATGACGTGATGGTCAGCGCGCTGAGCCGCCGCGACGCGCCCGCCCTGCGCGCTGTCTTGCAAACCCATTTGGCGCACAAGCGTGAGGTGGTGCTGGCTTTGATGCAGCCCCAGGTTTGATGCTGATTTGCCCGCCAGGCCTCGTCTGTGTTGATGAAGCTGCTATTAAAAATAGAGCTTGAATTTCTTGTTTATTTGTTTCGAACTTTGCCATGAACGCTCCTTTGCCCAAGCACATCACCCGCGCCAGTTATGACCAGGTCTCCCGTGCCAGCAACGAGGTGGCCGGCCGTTTGGCGCAGCGTTTGCAACAAGAGACCCAAGGCGAGGTGCTGTTTGGCGCAGCCGACCGCGGCCGCTATGCGACCGACGCGTCCATCTACCAACAAATGCCCGTGGGCGTGTTTGTGCCCAGCACCGCACAAGACGTGCAACTGGCGCTGGACATTTGCCGTGACTTGAATGTGCCCATCGTGCCGCGCGGCGGCGGCACCAGCCAGTGCGGGCAAACCGTGGGCGCGGGGCTGGTGATCGACCACAGCAAACACATGCGCCGCATGGTGTCGCTCGATGTGAACGAGCGAACGGTCACCGTCGAGCCCGGCATGGTGCTGGACCACCTCAACGCCGCGCTCAAATCCCACGGCCTGTGGTACCCGGTGGACGTGTCCACCAGCGCCCAAGCCACCTTAGGCGGCATGGCAGGCAACAACTCATGTGGCAGCCGCTCCATTGCTTACGGCAACATGGTGCACAACGTGCTGGGCGCGCAAGCGTGGCTGAGTGACGGCAGCCTGCAAACCTTCGGTCGTTTTGATGCCAGCACCGGCCGCGCACGGCAAATTGGTGAGTTTGTGCAGGGCCTTGCTTTGCAACACCGCGGTGAGATTGAGGCGCGTTGGCCCAAGGTGCTGCGCCGTGTGGCGGGCTACAACCTGGATATTTTTCACAACCAAAACGAGCGGCCCTACACCTCGGACGGCTCGGTGAACCTGGCGCATTTGCTCATCGGCAGCGAAGGCACGCTGGCCCTGACGCGTTCGCTCACCTTGAGGTTGAGCGAGGTGCCGCGCTCGAAAATTTTGGGCGTGGTGAACTTTCCCACCTTCTACCAAGCGATGGACAGTGCGCAGCACATCGTCAAGCTGGGGCACAACCTGCAAAGCGGCGCGCTCTCAGCGGTTGAGTTGGTGGACCGCACCATGATTGAGTTGTCGCTGCAAAACCCCGCTTTTGCGCCCACCATTCGCACCGCGCTCTCGCCCGCCATCAATGGCGGTAAGCCAGAAGCCGTGTTGTTGGTGGAATTCTCCGGCCCCGACAAAGCCAGCCTGCTGCCGCACATGAAAGCGCTGGTCGAACTCATGGGCGACTTGGGGCTGCCTGGCAGCGTGGTGGAAATGATCGACGATGCCCCGCAGAAAAACCTGTGGGAGGTGCGCAAGGCGGGCCTGAACATCATGATGAGTTTGCGCGGCGACGGCAAACCCGTGAGCTTCATTGAAGACTGCGCGGTGCCGCTTGAAAACTTGGCCGAGTACACCGATGCCTTGACGCAGGTGTTTCGCAAGCACGGCAGCCGCGGCACCTGGTATGCCCACGCCTCGGTGGGCACGCTGCATGTGAGGCCTATTTTGGACATGCGCCGCGAAGGCGCTGTCAAAATGAGAGCTATCGCCGAAGAAGCCAGTGAGCTGGTGCGCCGTTACAAAGGTGCTTACAGCGGCGAGCACGGCGACGGCCTGTGCCGCGGCGAGTGGATCAGCTGGCAGTTTGGCCCGGCCATCACCCAGGCTTTTGCGCAAATCAAGCAGCACATGGACCCGGCGCAGTTGCTGTGCCCACAGCGCATGATCAACCCGCCCAAGATGG
>DKJZ01000029.1 GCA_002454975.1 Hylemonella sp. UBA6679 | reverse complement strand
TTTTTCAACGGCCTGTTAGGGTGATGATGCCGTGGCGCTGTGCCAGATGTACCAGCGCGGCCGAGGTGTTCACACCGAGTTTGTCTTTGATCACGGTTTGGTTGTTGGCCACCGTCTTGAGGCTGAGCGCCAACTGTTCAGCGCACTGCGCAGCGGTATGGCCCAGTGCCAGCAGCCGCAGAATGTCGCGCTCGCGCGTGGTCAGGCTGTTGATACGGTCTTGCTCTTGACCTTGGTGTACTTGACGTGCCACCAGGTCGTCGCTGAGGTAGGTCTCGCCTTTGTGTGCCGCGTACACCGCTGCCACCAGGTTGTCAGGCGAGGCGTTTTTACTGACAAACCCACAGGCTCCGCGGGTCAGCGCTTGGTTCACCACATGAGGGGTGTCGTACATGCTGCACACCACCACCTTGGCTGAGGGCTGATGGGCAAGAACACGGGCCAACAAGCCCATACCACCGACGCCGGGCATGGACAGATCGGTGATGGTGACCTCAGGACGGCACGCCACAAAAGACTCAAAACCGCGCTCAGCGCTGTCAGCTTCAGCGACCACCTGTACCCCACCATCTTGGTCGAGCAAACGCTGGTAGCCCGCTCGAACCACAGGGTGATCGTCGACCAACAGCACGGTGATCACGCCATGGCTCCCAAGGCCAGGCGTACCTCGATACAGGTGCCTGGCTGTGTGTTGATCCAAGCGATGGTGCCACCCAAAGCCACCGCCCGTTCACGCATGCCCAGCAGGCCTAAACCCTTGGGTTCGCTGATGTGATCGCGGTTGACGGCCATGCCCACACCGTTGTCGGCGACACGTAGGTGCAGGCCTTGGGCGCTGGCTTGCAGGTCTACATGAACCTGCGTGGCTTGGGCATGGCGAGCAATGTTGTTCAGGCCCTCTTGCACCACGCGGTAGATCCCTACGCAAATCGCATCGCTCAGCGTCGCTTCTTGCTGCTTGCTCAGGCTGGTGTGCAGGTCGCAGACCACGCCACACTGCGCTTCCCACGTGTGACATAGAGCTTGAAGCGCCCCCACCACGCCCAGGCTGTCGATGTGGGGTGGCCGCAATCGCGTGAGCATGTCGCGCGCCAGGCCGTGCATGTGTGCGCTGGTCTGGCCAATGCGTTGGGCCGTGGCCATCACGGCAGGCCAGTCGCTGGGGCTGGCGTGCGTGATCCAAGCGGCCTCGGCACGCAGGGCGGTGCAGGCCTGACCGATTTCATCGTGCAACTCGCGCGAAAGCATGCGGCGCTCGTCCTCTTGGGCGCGCAGCAGGCGCTGGGTGAGTTCGCGGTTGCGCGCCAGCAGATCGGCCACGAGCTGCTCAGCTTTTTCTTGTTCGAGCAAAGCGCGGCGAGCTTCTTGCAGCCGGCGCAGGGCCAGCCAGGCCAGGCCCATCATCAGCACCACCAGCGAGAGCGAGATTTCATCGGCCTGCAAGGCCTCAAAGCTGTGGTGCCAGGCGCTGAGCTTTTCCGACAGCTCCAGCTTGAGCGCCAGCGCGGCAAATCCCAGCACCACCAGAGCCACCAGCAAGGCGTCGCGGGCGGCCGGCCAGGTCGGCGACGAGGGCGCGCGCATACGCTCAGGCCGACTTGCCCGGCATCATGCGGCCAAAGACATCGTCGCCCTTGGCCAGGTGCCACAACGCCGCCAAGATGTGCAGCGTGATGGCCAGCATGAACAAACGGCTGGCGCCGAAATGCAGGGTGCTCATCAGCTCTTTGAGTGGCGGCGAGGCGGCCCACAACTTGGGCAACACCACACCAAAAAACTTGATGGGGTAAGGCGAGTAGGTCGAGCCCAGAAAGCCGCTGACCGGCATGACCACCATGCAGGCGTACAGCACGCCATGGTTGATGTTGGCTAGGCTGCGCTGCCAGACCGGCAGGCCAAGCGGGAATGTGGGTGCGCCGCTTTTGAGCCGCCACACGCCGCGCAGCACCACGGCCAGGCCCAGGCTCATGCCGATGGACTTGTGCCAGTTGAACCACTCGGCGCGCAAGCCCGGCGGCGATTTGGGGATGTCCACCATCCATAGGCCCAGCGCGATTTGATAAACCAGGGCCACGGCCAAGATCCAGTGCAGGGCAATGGCCAAGTTGTTGTAACGCGGGGTGTGCATGGCTGCGCTCAGTGGGCTGCCGCACCCCAGGGCAGGCGGCCCACGGGGATGGTTTGGCTCACGCTGCGGGTGGCCACATCAATCACCGAGACCGCATGGCTGCGCCCGGCCGCCACATACACCTTGCTGCCGTCGGCGCTGATGGCCATGTTCCAGGGGCGCTGGCCTACCGCCACCTTACCCAGCAAGGTGAAGTTGCGGGTGTCCACCACCGCCACCGAAGCATCGCCGCCATTGCTGGCAAACAGCAGCTCGCCACGCGGGTGCATCACCAAGCCATTGGTACGCAGGCCCACGCTCAAGCGGCCTTTGACGCTGCGGCTGCGCATGTCGATGGCCACCAGCTGGCTGTCGTTTTCAGTCGCCACATACGCCGTGCGGCTGTCGGGGCTGAAAGCGATGCCACGCGGACGCTCACCCACTTTGATGCTGCCCACCTGTTGTCGGCTCACCAGATCCAGCACATCCACCTGGTCGGCATCTTCGGCGGAGACCAGCATGCTCAGGCCATCGGGGCTGAACACCGCATGCTCGGGGTTTTTGCCAGACACCTTGATGGCAAACGCCACGTTCAAGCTGTCGGTGCTGACAAAGCTCACGCTGTTGTCGCCCTCATTGGCCACGGCCACCAGTTTGCCGTCGGGCGAGCAATACGCCGCTTCGGGCGAATCGCCCAGTTTGACCGAGCCGATCAGGCTGCGGCTTCGGGTGTCGATCACCTGCAGGGTCGAGCCTAGTTGGTTGCTCACAAACAGGCGGTGGTCGCCGTGGCACAGAGTGATGCCCCGTGGTTTGCCACCCAGCTCGATGGTGGCGCTGACCTGGTCGGTGCGGCTGTCAATCACCGAGATCGTGCCAGTGCCTTCGTTGCTCACATAAACCTGGGCCTGGATTGGCATGACCAAGGCGCAGAGCAGGGGAAAAAGCAGTCGGCGTGCAACGTTGTGGCAGCAGGGAGGAGCGCTAGAGCGAGGCATGAGGGGAATAAAAGCGATGGACCTGGGGGAAATGGCCCAAATGTAACCATGCCCGACAAGCTTTGACAGAGGCAAAACCCTCGTGTCAAAACACAGATGATCGCCAACAATAGCCCTCAAACACCCTCTTTGCTGGGGGCTTGATGGATTGTTTGGATGTTGCCTGTCTCTGCGCCAATTCGCCGTTTTGAGCCCATCTGGCTGGAGTGGCTGACCCTCACGGGCTTGTTTGTCTTTTGCACCTGGCTGCTGGGTGTCAAAGGGGTCTGGCAGTTGCTGTTCACCTCCGACCCCACGGGGATCACGTTGGTGATTGTGGTGGTGTTTGCGGTGGCTACGTTGTGGTGCGGTGTGCGTGCGAGAGAACTCGCCCGCCAGCGCGACTGGCTCGAAGACGTGGTCAAACGTGGGCCTTCCCCGCTTGGCGACCCCGGTTGGGCGGCTGATTATTGGGCTGCTTTACGTCAGACCCGTGATGCGCAAGCCGCCCTGGATGTCTTGCTGGAGCGTACCCACGGCATCCACAGCACGGCTTGGTGGGTCAACGGCGTGCAACTCAAGCTGGGCCTGCTGGGCAAGGTGATCGGGTTTTCCATCCTCGCCATGCAAATTGGGCAGATTCAAAATTTCGACCCCGCACAATCCCAGGAGCTCCTGCGCAGTTTGACCACTGGCCTGGGTGTGGCCTTGCTCACCACCATGGTGGGGCTGGTGGGCAACATCTTGCTGGGCCTGCAACTCACGCGCTTGGACCGCTTTGCCGACCAGTTGGTGACGCGTGCCCAGCAACACGGTTTGTCGCTGGCGCATGCGTAAAGGCCGACATGCCCGCGAGGCGGAGGTCGATCCGTTCTACGACATGTTGTTCAACATGCTGATTGCCTTTGTGTTTTGTTTCATCATCGCTTTGTTGGCCATGAACCCCAAAGCTTTGAAGTCGGGGGACGTGCCAGCCAAGGCCGAATTCATCATTACTTTGAGCTGGCCCGACAACGATCCCAACGACCTCGACCTCTGGGGCCAAGGGCCTTCGGGCGAGGTGGTGTGGTTTCGCTCGCGCGAGGCCGACCTGATGCACTTGGACCGCGACGACCGAGGAACCTCCAACGACTCGGTGGTGGTCAACGGTCGCACCCTCATCAACCCGCTCAACCAAGAGGTCATCACCTTGCGTGGCACAGCCCCGGGCGAGTACACCTTCAACGCCCAATACTACGAAAACAAACAGCAGCCCAACCCCGACCCCAACGCTGGGCAAGCGGTGCAAACCACCATCACCGTCATCAAGGTCAACCCCAAGGCTGAGGTGGTGTATTACGCGCAAAACACCCTTGCGCGGCCTGGCCAAGAACTCACGTTGGTGCGCTTTTCACTCACGGCTGATGGTGCGGTGCGCGAGATCGGCACCACCCCCAAACAACTCGCACGGGCTTTCTGACATGACCCTCTCACTCATCCTTACCTTGGTGTTGGGCTTTGCCTTGTTGGGGCTGGCCTTGATGTGGTCAGCTTGGCCGCGTTGGCTCAAAGCGTTGTTGACCTTGGGCATCACCGCCATGTATTTTTCAAGCTACCAAACGGCCATGGCTTTGCTGGGCATCCCCAGCACCGAAGCCTTGCCCGAGCGGTTTGTGATGCTGGCCGCCGTGGTGGAAGAGCCGCGCGGTAAAAGCACGGGCGCGGTGTACTTGTGGGTGTCGCCCATGGTGGAGGAGGGGCCGTCTCGGCTGCAGCCCCGCGCTTACAAGCTGCCCTATACCAAGCCCTTACATCAGCAGATCAACGATGGCTTGAAGAAAGGCCGCGAGGGCGTGAGCCAGATGGGCTCAGCCGAGTTGCGCGATGGCTCTGGCAAAGGCTCTTCTTGGTTGAGCCCTGGCAACGATGAGCAAGAGATCAAAATCCGCGATCTTCCTGTGCCGCAGTTGCCGGAGAAATAGCATGCTTGCTCCTAAAAACATAGCTAAACCATTCATTTTAATGGGGGTTGGAGCCACTCTATATGCATGCAGCTTGGGAGGCTCTGGCGGTCTGGATGAGCCGCTGTTTCCCCTCAAGCCTGGGCAAAGCTGGACCTACCGCACCGAAACTTTGCTGGACGACCCGCAGGCCAAGCCGCGCGTGGACAAGCTGACCATTGAGACCTTAGCGCCACGCCAGCTCAGTGCCCAGGGCGGTTTGACCGCCTGGCACCGGCGTACCAATAACGGCGTAGATTACTGGCTGCGCAGTGATGCCACAGGCGTGTACCGCGTGGCCAGCAAAGGCCCGCTGGATGATGTACCCATCGCAGACGCTGCGCCCCGTTACGTGCTGCGCCAGCCTTACCAGGTGGGTACCAGCTGGGAGGCCGACACCACCTTGTACGTGTACGCCCGTCGCAACGAGTTCCCGCATGAGCTCAAGCACCAAGACAAGTACCGCACCTTGCGCATGAGCTACCGCATTGAGGCGGTTAACGAAAGTTTGGACACGCCAGCTGGGTCTTACAGCGGTTGCTTGCGAGTCGTGGGTGAAACGGTCATCAAGCTGTTCACAGATGCCACGCTGAGCATGGAAGACGTGAAGGTCACCACGCAAGAGTCGTATTGTCCAGGCGTGGGCCTGGTGCGCTTACACCGACAAGAGCATTCCCCCACGAAATTCATCCAGGGTGGGCAGATTCTCATGGAGTTGGTGCGCCACCGCACTTGACTTGATGTACATCAAGTCAGCGCCAAGCTGGCGCTGATAGCCTGTGCGCATGTCCCTCCACGACCGGGTGATGCCTGCGCCTGATCCATCGTCTGACGCTTCACCTCAGGATCTGCCCCACGCAGCCCAGGTGGACCAGGCCTTGCCCCACGCACTTGACGACCCTGAGCAGTGGCCCGCTTTTGGCACGCAGCAAGACGGTGTGTGGGTGTCTCAGTTGGTGGTCGACGGTATGCATTGCGCAGCGTGCGCGCACACCGTGGCACAGGCCTTGGAGCGTTTGCCCAGCGTGCAGGCGCAGGTGAGTGCTGCCGCGCAGCGTGTGCAAATCACCTGGGACCCTCGTTTGACCCGTCCCTCGCAGTGGCAAGGCGTACTCAGCCCCTTGGGCTATGGCTTGCGCCCGGCTTTCGACGCCAGCTTGCGTGCCCAACGCAAACGCGAGTCGCGCCGCATGTTGTGGCGCTTGTTGGTGGCGTGTCTGGCCATGATGCAGGTGATGATGTATGCGTGGCCAGAGTACGTGGCCGCAGAGGATTTGTCGGCCGAGTCCAGGCATCTGTTGCGCTGGGCCTCGTGGGTGATCACCTTGCCGGTGATGTTGTTTTCTGCTGGGCCATTTTTCAGTGCGGCTTGGCGCGACATCCGGCACCGCCACATCAGCATGGACCTGCCTGTGGCGCTGGGCATGGCCATCACGTTCACGGTGAGCACGTTGGCCACCTTCAACCCGCAAGGGGTGTTGGGCAGCGAGGTGTACTTTGATTCGCTCACCATGTTTGTGTTTTTCTTGCTCGGTGGGCGTTGGCTGGAGCTGCGTTTGCGCGACCGCACCGCAGGCGCACTCGATGCCCTGCTCAACCGCGTGCCGCAACAGGTGTGGCGCCGCTGCGAGGACTTGAGCTTTGAGCGTGTGGCTGTACGCCAATTACAGGTGGGCGATGTGCTGCGCGTGCACAGCGGCGAGGCCTTTGCCGCCGATGGCCTGCTGCTGCAAGGCAGCACCTGGGTGGACGAAGCCATCCTCACGGGTGAATCACGCCCCTTGGCCCGAGAGCCGGGGCAGGGGGTGCTGGCGGGCAGCCACAACCTGGGCAGCAGCGTGTTGGTGTGTGTCACGCAACTTGGCGCAGACACGCGCTACGCTGGCATTGTGGCGCTCATGGCGCAAGCTGCCAGCAGCAAACCGCAACTCGCACAGCTGGTGGACCGCATCGCCAAGCCGTTCTTGGTGGGTGTGTTGTTAGCGGCTGCCTTGGCGGCCCTGTGGTGGTGGCCCAGCAGCCCAGGGCACGCACTGATGGTGGCTGCTGCGGTGCTCATCGTCACCTGTCCGTGCGCCTTGTCGCTGGCCACGCCGGTGAGTGCACTCACCGCTGCGGGACAACTGGCGCGCCACGGGGTGCTGGTCAACAAGCTCAGCGCCTTGGAGACCCTGGCAGAGGTGGACACCGTGGTGTTCGACAAAACGGGCACCTTGAGCCAAGACCACCTGGTGATTCAAGGCATCGAGACGCGCGCGGGCACCACGCCGCAACAAGCCTTGGCGCTGGCCGCAGCACTGGCGCAGCATGCCTTGCACCCGGTGTCGCGCGCCTTGGTGCACGCTGCGCAGGCGCAGGGCTTGTTGCTGCCTGAGAGCGCGCAGGTGCATGAGCAAAGCGGTGCGGGCTTGGCTGGCCTGGTGGGCACACCGTCCCAAGCCCTGCGCCTGGGACATGCCGCTTGGTGTGGCGTGCCTGCGCGCGATGCGCTCTTGGGCCAGGTGCACCTGAGCGACGCACAAGGCTGGGTGGCCACGTTCGCATGGGGCGAGGCTTTGCGCGAGGATGCCAAAGACACGGTGGCCGCCTTGGCTCAGGCGGGTGTGGCGGTGCATATTCTCTCGGGCGACCAACCAGAAGCGGTCGCGCGGCTGGCCGCACAACTGGGCATCACACACGCGCAAGGCGGGTGCAGCCCGCAGGACAAGCTGCAGGCCGTGCAGCAACTTCAAGCCGCAGGGCGGCGAGTGGCCATGGTGGGCGATGGCGTGAACGACGGCCCTGTGTTGGCCGCAGCCCATGTGGCCATTGCTCTGGGGCAGGGGGCGGTGCTGGCCCAAGCCCGTGCGCCGGCAGACCTCGTCATCATGGGCGAGCTCGGTGGTGTGGCGCGTGCGCTGCAGCTGGCGCGTCAGACCCGGCGTGTGGTGCGGCAAAACCTGTTCTGGGCCTTGGCCTACAACCTGGCGTGTGTGCCCTTGGCGCTCATGGGTTATTTGCCTGCTTGGTTGGCAGGTTTGGGCATGGCGGCCAGCTCTTTGGGGGTGGTGCTCAACGCCGCCCGATTGAATGGCAGCCGTGCTGCTGCGAAGGGTGTGTGATGGATATTTTGTACCTGCTCATTCCCTTGTCGGTTGCGTTGGTTTTCATCATCGTAGGCGCTTTGTGGTGGGCCATCGAGCGCGATCAGTTTGAAGACATGGATGAAGAAGGCGCGAGAATTTTGCGAGATTCCTGATGCCAGTTGATGTGCATCAAATCAGAACAGGGCCCTGCGCCGCAAACTTGATGCGAGTCAATGTCAAGGTCTTGTATGCCCCCCACCCACACTTTCAACGACACCGTGGTTCGACAGTTCGCCCTCATGACCGTGGTCTGGGGCGTGGTCGGCATGCTGGTAGGCGTTGTCATTGCCGCCCAACTCACCTGGCCTGAGTTGAACTTTGGCATTGCTTGGTTGAGTTATGGCCGCTTGCGCCCGCTGCACACCAACGCGGTCATTTTTGCTTTTGGGGGCTGCGGCTTGTTTGCCTCGGCCTACTACGTGGTGCAGCGCACCTGCCAAACGCGTTTGTTTGCGCCTGCCTTGGCCGCCTTCACGTTTTGGGGCTGGCAAGCGGTGATTGTGGCTGCAGCGATTTCGCTGCCCCTGGGCTACACCTCAGGCAAAGAATACGCTGAGCTGGAGTGGCCCATCGACATCTTGATCACCTTGGTGTGGGTGTCGTTTGCGATTGTGTTTTTCGGCACCGTGGGCCAGCGCAAAGTGCGCCACATCTACGTGGCCAACTGGTTTTTTGGCGCGTTCATTTTGGCTGTGGCGCTGCTGCACCTGGTCAACAGTGCGGCCATACCCGCCGGTTGGATGAAGTCGTATTCGGTGTATGCCGGTGTGCAAGACGCCATGGTGCAGTGGTGGTATGGCCACAACGCAGTTGGCTTTTTCCTCACCGCAGGTTTCCTGGGCATGATGTATTACTTCATCCCCAAGCAGGCCGAGCGGCCGGTGTACAGCTACCGTTTGTCCATCGTGCACTTTTGGGCGTTGATCTTCACATACATGTGGGCTGGCCCGCACCACCTGCACTACACCGCGCTGCCCGATTGGACGCAGTCGGTGGGCATGCTGTTCTCGCTCATCCTTTTGGCACCCAGTTGGGGCGGCATGATCAACGGCGTGATGACCCTCTCGGGCGCGTGGCACAAGCTGCGTGACGACCCGGTGCTGCGCTTCCTCATTGTGTCGCTGTCCTTTTACGGCATGAGCACTTTCGAGGGGCCGATGATGTCCATCAAAACCGTCAACGCGCTTTCGCACTACACCGACTGGACCGTGGGCCACGTGCACTCAGGCGCCTTGGGCTGGGTGGGCTTGGTGACGATGGGCTCGATGTATTACCTGATCCCGCGTTTGTTTGGTCAAAAACAGATGCACAGCCTCAAGGCCATCGAGCTGCACTTTTGGGTGTCGACCATCGGCATCGTGATTTACATCGCGGCCATGTGGATTGCCGGTGTGATGCAAGGCCTGATGTGGCGCGCCATCAACGACGACGGCACCCTGACCTACACCTTTGTTGAGTCCGTCAAAGCCACTTACCCCTTCTATGTGTTGCGTTTCATCGGTGGCTTGCTCTATTTGCTGGGCATGGTGGTGATGTTGTGGAACGTGGTCAAAACGGTCAAGGCAGGCAGCGCTGTGGCTGTGCCCGTGCCTGGGTCTGCCCATGCTTCTGGGTCTGCATCTGTACCTAACGCCGTTGCGCACGCTTGAGGAGACCACCATGAACAAACCCGGTTTCTCACACGAAAAAATCGAAACCAGCAACTTCTTGATGATTGTGCTGATCTTGCTGGTGTTGCTGGCAGGTGGCCTCATCGAGATCGTGCCGCTGTTTTTTCAAACCTCCACCACGCAGGCCACCCCAGGCGTGCAGCCCTACACCGCGCTGCAACTGGCTGGGCGCGATGTGTATGTGCGCGAAGGTTGCTACAACTGCCACTCGCAAATGATCCGCCCTTTTCGCGCCGAGACCTTGCGCTACGGCCATTACTCTGTGGCTGGCGAGTCGGTGTATGACCACCCCTTCCAGTGGGGCAGCAAGCGCACCGGCCCTGACCTGGCCCGCGTGGGCGCGCGTTACAGCGACGACTGGCACCGCATTCACCTCAACAACCCGCGCGATGTGGTGCCTGAGTCCAACATGCCCGCCTACCCCTGGCTGTTGGCCAAGCAGGTTGACGCACAAGCGCTGCCTGCACACATGACCGCTTTACGACGGGTGGGTGTGCCCTATTCGGATGCGCACATCGCAGCGGCCCCGCAAGACGTGCAGGACAAGACCGAGATGGACGCCCTGATTGCCTACCTGCAGGTGCTGGGCACCGCTTTGAAGTGAGCTGAGCCATGGACATCAACACCTTGCGTTCTGCGGTCACTTTGCTGAGTTTTTTGCTGTTCATTGCCATCGTGGCGTGGGCTTGGTCAAGGCGACAGGCCCGTGATTTTGATGAGGCAGCGCAGCTGCCTTTTACAGATGACGTAGCGCAGCTGCCTTTTGTGGACGATGCAGCGCAGCTGCCTTTGGCAGATGAGGCCAAGCTGGCACTGAAAACAGGGAGCAAGCCATGAGTGATTTTTTCAATAACTTCTGGTCGTGGTACGTGGCCGTGGGGGTGGTGGTGTCGATCGGCGCTTGCCTGGTTTTGCTGTGGCTCAGCAGCAAGGTGCGTGTGCCCGCCACCGCGGACAACACCACCGGTCACGTGTGGGACGGCGACCTGCGCGAAATGAACAACCCGCTCCCACGCTGGTGGGTGTGGTTGTTTGTGATCACCATCGTGTTTGCGGCCATCTACTTGGTGTTGTTCCCCGGCTTGGGCAGCTACCCTGGCCAATTGGGCTGGAGCGCACGTGCGCAGCACAGCGACGAGATGCACCAAGGCGCGCAGGCTGTGGCGCCTTTGTATGCCAGGTTTGCGGGCATGAGCGCGCAGGACATGGTGCGTGAGCCTCAGGCCATGGCCATCGGTGAGCGCTTGTTCATGAACAACTGCGCGCAGTGCCACGGCTCGGATGCGCGTGGCAGCAAGGGCTTTCCCAACCTCAGCGACAAAGACTGGTTGTATGGCGGCACCCCCGAGCTCATCACACACAGCATTTCCCAAGGACGCAACGGCCAGATGCCGCCCATGGCTGCAGCCGTGGGCACCCCCGAGGATGTGAAAAACCTCGCGCACTATGTGCTGAGCCTCTCAGGCAGCCCGCACGACACTTTGCGTGCCTCCTTGGGCAAATCGAAGTTTGGCAGCTGCGCGGCCTGCCATGGCGTGGATGGCAAAGGCAACACCGCCATGGGCGCGCCCAACCTCACCGATGATATTTGGCTGCATGGCTGGGGCGAGGCCGCGATTGTGGCCATGGTCAACAAGGGGCGGGCCAACCTCATGCCCGCCCAAGGCAAGCTGCTGACCGAAGACCAGATCAAGGTCCTGGGTGCGTATGTGTGGGGCCTCTCGAACCGACCTTGAGCGCTGACCCATGAGTTCGACAGACGGCGCACGCAAGGTGGTGCCCATCCATCCCCAGGACGATGAACAGTTGGTGCCGCTGTTTGCGGCGCACAGCAAGGTCTACCCGCGCAGTGTGCAAGGGGTATTTGCGCGCTGGCGTTGGGGGGTGGTGCTGCTCACGCAGTTGGTGTTTTACGGCCTGCCTTGGCTCACCTGGGGCCAGCGCCAAGCGGTCTTGTTTGACTTGGGCGCGCGCCGGTTTTTCCTTTTTGATGTGGTGCTTTACCCGCAGGATTTCATCTACCTCACCGGCTTGCTGGTGATCGCTGCCCTGAGCTTGTTTTTGTTCACGGCCGTGGCCGGTCGCTTGTGGTGCGGTTATGCCTGTCCGCAAACCGTGTACACCGAATTATTTTTGTGGATCGAGCGCAAAGTCGAGGGGGACCGCAGTGCGCGCCTGCGCCTAGATGGCGGCCGGTTCAGCCTGGAAAAGCTGGTGAAAAAGTGGTTTAAGCATGTGCTGTGGGCCATGGTGTCCCTGTGGACGGGCTTCACCTTTGTGGCGTATTTCACGCCCATTCGCGAGTTGGGCTTGGCGTTTTTACAAACCCGCATGAGCGCGTGGGAGGTGTTTTGGGTGGTCTTCTATGCCCTGGCCACCTACGGCAATGCGGGCTTCATGCGCGAGCAGGTGTGCAAGTACATGTGTCCGTACGCGCGCTTTCAAAGCGCCATGTTCGACAAAGACACCCTCATCGTGACCTACGATACCAAGCGTGGTGAGCCTCGCGGCGCCCGCTCCAAGCACGAGGCAACATCACTGGGCGCTTGCGTGGATTGCAGCTTGTGCGTGCAGGTTTGCCCCACCGACATCGACATCCGCCAGGGTCTGCAATACGAGTGCATAGGCTGCGGTGCCTGCGCCGATGTGTGCAATGGTGTGATGGACAAAATGGGCTACGCGCGTGGCCTGATCAAGTACACCACCCCCAATGCCATCCATCAGGGCTGGCGCCGCGCGCAGATCCTGCGCCGCATTTGGCGACCGCGTGTGCTGATTTACAGCGCGGTGTTGTTGGCCATCACCGCCGGCATGTTCGTGAGCTTGGCGCTGCGTGCACCCTTCAAGGTTGATGTGGTGCGCGACCGTGGCGTGATGGCGCGTTTGGTTGCCGGTGGCATGTTGGAAAACGTCTACCGCCTGCAAGTGATGAACGCCACCGAGTCTTTGCAGCACTACCGCCTAGAGGCCCAAGGCCTGCCTGGCTTGGTGCTGGCCTCCGACCCGCTGACCGAGGTGGGTGCTGCGCAATCACGCTGGGTCAGTGTGCGCCTGCAGTTGCCGGCCGACACCCCGGCAGGCTCGTACCCCATGCAGTTCAACATCACCGCCTTGGATGGCGGTGGGGTGGTGCATGAGAAATCTGTTTTTTTGGTTCCAAGGTAAGACATGACAGCACACCCAACATTGACACCGCCAGCCCAGCCCTGGTGGCGCTACCCCATGGTGTGGATGGTGATTGCCGGTCCAGCCATGGTGGTGGTGGCCAGCGCCATCACCCTGTGGCTGGCGCTGAGCCACCCCGACCCGGTGCTTGAGACCCGGGGTGCACACCAAGACGCCACGCAAGCCCCAGCGGTGCAAGCCCCCAACCACGCGGCCACCGGCATCGTGCCGGCCAAGCCTTGAAGGGGGCGGGTATGCGCGCCAGTTTGGTACTCGTGTGGCCGAGTTTTTTGGTGGCCTGTGTGCTGGAGGTGCTGGTCTTTGCGGTGGTCGATCCGCTGAGCCTGCATTGGCTGGGCCAGCCCATCGAGGTGTCGCGTCAAGCGGTTTACACGCTGGCATTTTTTGTGTTTTGGGGCGCCACCATGACCGCGTGCGGGCTCACGCTGTACTTGCTCACGCCGCCCGATCAGGTCAACACGGGCCGTACAAGCAGCTGATGGGCCAAGAGCTGTCGTGGTGGTGATGGGTCAATGGCATTCGGGCTGCTTCATCAGCGCCGACAAGCTCTCCAGGTTGACCACCTTGATGTGGCGCTGCTTGACCTCGATGTGGCCATCGTCGACAAATTTGGAGAAGGTGCGGCTCACGGTTTCAAGCTTGAGCCCCAGGTACACACCGATGTCTTCGCGCGACATGCGCAACACCATCTCGGTGCCAGAAAAACCGCGCGCCTGCTGACGCTGCAAGAGGTTGAGCAAAAACGCGGCAAGCCGCTCTTCGGCGCGCATATTGCCCAAGAGCATCATGATGCTGTTCTCACGAACAATTTCACGGCTCATGATTTTGTGCACATGGCGCTGCAGGCCTGTGATTTCGCGCGAGAGTTCTTCGACCACGCCAAAGGGCATCACGCACACCTCGGCATCTTCGAGCGCAATGGCGTCGCAGTTGTGGCGCTCGGTCGAGATGCCATCCAAACCCATGATCTCACCGGCCATTTGAAAGCCGGTGATTTGTTCGCGCCCATCGTCGGTGGTGAGGCAGGTTTTGAAAAACCCCGTGCGAATCGCGTAAAGCGAGGTGAAGGCCTCACCCGTGTGGAACAGGGCGTCGCCCTTTTTCACCTTGCGCCGGTTGGCCACGACCTGGTCGAGCCGCTCGACTTCATCGCGCGACAAACCCACGGGCAAACACAGCTCACGCAAGTTGCAGTTGGAGCAAGCGACCTTGATGGTTTGCAGGTTCATGCATGAAATTTTCGCACGCTTGTTTGATCTGTCCAGGCCCTTGTGCGCTGCCTGGCCCTGAATTCGCTTGGCCTTTGATGTAGGTCAAATGGGAATCAAAGGCTTGCGGCACAGTGCCCCCATGCCTGCCAACCTTAGCCTCCACTTACCCAGCCCCGAGACCCTCCAGCGCTTTGACATGGCCGGTCCACGCTACACCTCCTACCCCACCGCCGATCGCTTTGTCGAAGCTTTCGGGGAGGAGGCTTACCGCGCCGCGTTGACGCAGCGCAGAGCAGCGTTCAGCCAAGCGCCCTTGTCTGTGTATGTGCACATCCCGTTTTGTGAGTCGCTGTGCTACTACTGCGCCTGCAACAAAATCATCACCAAACACCACCACCGCGCCAAACCCTACCTGGACTACCTGCAGCGCGAAGTGGCGTTACACACCGAGGTGCTGGGCAAACGGCAGAAAATCTCTCAATTGCACCTGGGTGGCGGCTCGCCGACGTTTCTGCGTGCCGACGAACTGCGCGCACTCATGGGTATGCTGCGCGACAACTTTGAGGTGCAAGCTGGGGCGGAGTTGTCCATTGAGGTCGACCCGCGCACAGCCTCGCCAGATTTGCTCGAGACCTTGCATGCGCTGGGCTTTAACCGGCTGAGTTTGGGGGTGCAAGACTACGACCCTGAGGTGCAACTCGCGGTGCACCGGGTGCAGTCGCCCGAGTTGGTGCAAACCTTGTTGAACGCGGCGCGCCAACGCGGGTTTGACTCGGTCAACTTTGATTTGATTTATGGCTTGCCCAAGCAAACCCTGGCCTCGTTCGAGCGCACCATCTCTCAAGTGGTTGAGCAGCGCCCCGACCGCATTGCGGTGTACGCCTATGCCCACTTGCCAGCGCGCTTCAAGCCGCAGCGACGTATCCATGCGCAAGATTTGCCGGCGCCAGCTGATAAGTTGCACATGCTCATGGCGGCACAACAACGCTTGTTGGCGGCAGGCTATGTGTACATCGGCATGGACCACTTTGCCTTGCCCAACGACGACCTGGCCGTGGCCCAACGCAGAGGCCGGCTGCACCGCAATTTTCAGGGCTACAGCACCCAGCCCGATTGCGACCTGTTGGCGCTGGGGGTGTCGGCCATTGGCCGCATGGGTGCCACTTACCACCAAAACGCCAAGACGCTCGATGAGTACTACGACGCGCTCGACCATGGCCGTTTGCCTGTGGTGCGCGGGCTGGCGTTGACCCGTGATGATGTGGTGCGTCGGGCCGTGATCATGGCGCTGATGTGCCAGGGGCAGCTGCAGTTTGAGGACATCAACCAGGCGTACCTGATGGACTTCAAGCGCTATTTCGCACGCGAGTGGGACGCTCTGGCCGAGCTCGAAGAAGCTGGCCTGGTGCACACCGATATGCAGGGCGTGACGGTGACACCTGCCGGGCGGTTTTTGGTGCGCGCGGTGGCCATGGTGTTTGACCGCTATGTGCAAGCCGACCTGGACCGTTCGCGCTTTTCCAAGATCATGTGATGACAAGCGCCTTGCTGATTTCGGCCCTGTTCATGGGCCTGGTGGGTGGCCCCCACTGCATAGCCATGTGCAACACCGCTTGTGTGGGCGCGGTGCAGGCTTGCGGGGCGCGCGCACAACGCAGCTTGTGGCTGTTTCAGGCAGGGCGGCTCATGGCTTACAGCGCTTTGGGGGCACTGGCCGCTGGCTCCACGCAGGCGCTGGGCTGGTTGACCACGCAATCGTTGGCGTGGCGGCCGCTGTGGAGTCTGTTTCACCTGGGCCTGCTGGCCGTGGGGGTGTGGCTGCTGGTGCAAGCCACGCAGCCGCGCTGGATGGCCACTTTGGGGCAGCAACTGTGGCTGCGGGTGCGGGCCTGGGCCTCGCAGCGCGGGGTGGCCGCGCCCTTGAGTTTGGGTGCGATGTGGGCGTTCATGCCTTGCGGTTTGCTGTACGCCGCCCTGATGCTGGCGGCTTTGGCGCATGAGCCGGTGCAAGGTGCGGCTGCCATGGCGGCATTTGCGCTGGGCAGTGGTGTGTCGCTGCTTGCCGCCCCCTGGTTGCTGGTGCGCGGGGTCAGGCTGCTCAAGCTCGAGGCGGGGGCTTGGCCGGTGCGCATGGCGGGTGCGGCCTTGGCCGCAAGCTCAGCCTGGGCACTGTGGTTGAGCTGGTTTCATAACGCCGCGCCCTGGTGTGTGGCACCATAAAAAACGGCGCCTAGGCGCCGTTTTTTCTACAGGTGTTGCTCCTTTTTCAGGAGCAAACCAGAGTCATGAAAACCCGAGGCTCAAAGCGTCTGTCTTTCAGCCCCGAACGTTCATCAAGCCGCTTTGACCTTCAAGCGCCAAGCGTGCAACAACGGCTCGGTGTAGCCGCTGGGTTGCGCCAAGCCTTCAAACACCAGGTCAGTGGCCGCCTTGTAAGCCATGGAGGTCTCGAAGTGACCGGCCATGGGCTTGTACAAAGCATCCCCCGCGTTTTGCTGGTCCACCACGGCGGCCATGCGCTCAAAGGTGGCGCGCACTTGGGCTTCGTTGGTGATGCCGTGCAGCAACCAGTTGGCGATGTGCTGGCTGGAAATGCGCAGGGTGGCGCGGTCTTCCATCAGGCCCAC
>DKJZ01000059.1 GCA_002454975.1 Hylemonella sp. UBA6679 | reverse complement strand
CTTGTTCATCATGGTGGCCGAGTCGACTGAAATCTTTCGCCCCATGACCCAATTGGGGTGCGCCACCGCTTGCTCAGGCGTCACATCGCGCAGGGTTGCGGGGTCGCGCTGGCGAAACGGTCCGCCCGAAGCAGTCAAAATGATTTTGTCCACCCGCGCGTCCCAGGTAGACGGGTCTTCGGGCAGCGATTGAAAAATGGCGGAATGCTCGCTGTCGATGGGCAGCAAGGTGGCCCCACCGGTTTGCACGGTGCGCATGAACAAGTCGCCGCCCACCACCAGCGCCTCTTTGTTGGCCAGCAGCAAACGCTTGCCTGTGCGCGCAGCTTGCAGGCAAGGTGCCAAACCAGCGGCGCCCACAATCGCGGCCATCACGGTGTCCACCTCGTCGTGGCCGGCCAGCTCAACCAAGGCTTGCGCACCACTGAGCACCTGCGTGGGCACACCTAGCAACTGCTCACGCAGTTGGCGTGCGTGGGGCTCGCTGACCATCACCGCAAAGCGAGGTTTGAACACACGGCACTGCTCAGCCAGCAAGGCAACTTGCGTGGCCGCTGTGAGGGCCACCAGCTCAAAACGCTCAGGGTGGCGGGCCACCACATCGAGTGTGTTTTTGCCGATGGAACCGGTGGAACCCAGAACAAGGAGGCGTTGCTTCATAAGGTCCAAGCGTACAACATCATGGCCATGGGCAGGGTGGGCAACAAGGCGTCCACGCGGTCCAACACCCCACCGTGGCCAGGCAGCAAACCGCTGCTGTCTTTCATGCCGGCGCTGCGTTTGACCAGCGACTCGATGAGGTCACCCACCACGCTCATGGCCGACAAACTCAGGGCCGCCAGGCACAAAGTGAGGTTCGAGAGGCTCTGCAAGCGGCTAAACAGGCTCAGGCTGTCCACCGCAAGATGTCGGTCGATCACCGGCCACAGTGCGGCAAGCACCAACACCCCCACAGCGCCGCCCAAAGCACCTTCCCAGCTTTTGCCTGGGCTGATGGTCAAGGCCAGTTTGCGCTGCACCAAGCGTCCCCCCAAAGCGCGGCCACAAAAATAAGCCACCACATCGGCCACCCACACCAAGACCATGGCCGACAACAAAAAATTGATGCCCACCCAACGGGCTTGGGCCACGGCCAACCAGGCACCCCACAAAAGAAACAGGCCCAAGGGCACACGCAAGGCCCTTGGCCAGTGCCCCCAGGTTTGCGGGCCGGCACGCAAGAGCGCACTGCCACCCACCACCCACAGCAGCACCAACACCACCCACACTTGCGCGTGTTGGCTCACCAACCATCCGCTGTCCCAGCTCAGCACACAGGCCCCGGCGCACACCACGGCCAAGAGCAAAGACACCGGGTTGGATTGACCGTTGAGCCGGCCCCACTCCCAGGCGCCAGCCGACATCAACAACAAAGACAAACCCCACCAGTAAGCCAAGTTGGCACTGAACAGGGCAGGAAGAAGAATGAGCAGCAGCAAGACAGCTGTGATCACGCGCTGCTTGAGCATGGCGGGCTTAGCGGCTTGCAGAACTGGCGTTCTGCACTTGCTCAGAGGTTTGACCAAAACGCCGCTGGCGCTGGGCAAAGTCTGTCAAAGCAGCATCGAGGTCGGCCGCTGCGAAATCAGGCCAGAGGGCATCTGAGAAAAACAACTCGGCATAAGCCGCTTGCCACAACACGAAGTTGCTCAAGCGGGTCTCACCGCCGGTGCGGATGATCAAATCAGGGTCAGGCACATGCGCCAAAGACATAGCGCCTTGCAAATTTGTCTCGGTGATAGGCAGGCCCTGTGCGACCAAGCGCTGAGCGGCCTGGGCCATGTCCCAGCGCCCGCCGTAGTTGAAGCACACATTGAGTGTGAAACTGGTGTTGCCCGCTGTGAGGGCTTCGGCCTCTTCAAAGCCGCGTTGCAAGCTGTCTGAAAAAGCCGTGCGGTCACCGACCAAATGCACCCGAATGTTGTCGCGGTGCAGCTTGGGCACTTCGCGCTGCAAGGCCATGCCCAGCAGCTCAAGCAGGCCCGAGACTTCATCGGCAGGTCGGCTCCAGTTTTCTGATGAAAACGCAAACACGGTGAGCACACGCACACCGCGGTCAACGCACAGCTTGACGCAATGACGCAAAGCGTCGACCCCTTTTTTGTGCCCAGCAATGCGCGGCAAATAGCGCTGCTTGGCCCAACGGCCGTTGCCATCCATCACGATGGCGACATGCAAAGGGATCTGGCTCATGGAACAGGCAAGCAGGGTTAAACCGCCATCACTTCCTGCTCTTTGGCAGTGACGAGCTGGTCAATGGTGGCCACATGCTTGTCGGTGAGTTTTTGGATGTCGGCTTCGCAACGCTTTTGATCGTCTTCAGAAGCTTGCTTGTCCTTGACCAGTTTCTTGACCGATTCGTTGGCATCGCGGCGCAGGTTACGCACAGCGATTTTTGAATTCTCGCCCTCGTTACGCACCAGCTTGGTCATCTCTTTGCGGCGCTCTTCGCTCATGGGCGGCATGGGCACGCGGATCAGGTCACCCATGGACGCGGGGTTGAGGCCCAAATCGCTTTCGCGGATGGCCTTCTCAATTTTGGCGCCCATGCCTTTTTCCCAGGGCTGAACGCTGATGGTGCGGGCATCGATCAGGGCCACATTGGCCACCTGGCTCAAAGGCACCATGGCGCCGTAGTAATCCACGTGGATGGCGTCGAGCAAAGAAGGGTTGGCGCGGCCGGTGCGGATGCGCGACAGGTTACTTTTGAGCGCTTCGATGGACTGGTCCATCTTGGCTTCAACGGTTTTTTTGATGTCTGCAATGGTCATGGTCAGGGTCTCCAAACAATCTCAAGCGTACACAAGGGTACCCTCGTCCTCACCCATCACCACGCGCTTGAGCGCGCCGTGCTTGAAGATCGAAAACACTTTGATGGGGAGCTTCTGGTCGCGGCACAGCGCAAAAGCGGTGGCGTCCATGATGCCCAGGTTTTGGGAAATCGCGTCGTCAAACGAAATCTTGGTGTAGCGGGTGGCGTGGGGGTCTTTTTTCGGGTCGGCCGTGTAAACGCCGTCAACTTTGGTGGCTTTGAGCACCATCTCGGCACCAATCTCAGCGCCGCGCAGGGCAGCTGCCGTGTCCGTGGTGAAGAAGGGGTTGCCCGTGCCAGCGGCGAAAATCACCACCTTGCCTTCTTCGAGGTACTGCAGGGCTTTGGGGCGCACATAGGGCTCAACCACCTGCTCAATGCCAATGGCCGACATCACGCGGGCCGTCAGGCCTTGCTTGTTCATGGTGTCGGCAAGCGCCAGGGCGTTCATGACGGTGGCCAGCATGCCCATGTAGTCGGCCGTGGCGCGGTCCATGCCCACCGAGCCGCCCGCCACACCGCGAAAGATGTTGCCACCACCAATGACTACCGCCACTTGCACACCCAGGCGGGTGATTTCAGCGACCTCTTGCACCATGCGAACGATGGTGGCGTGGTTGATGCCAAAAGCATCGTCCCCCATCAGTGCTTCCCCCGACAACTTCAGCAAAATGCGTTGGTGGGCGGGCTTAGACACAGACATGGGGGACTCCTCAAATTTCAAACTGACAGTATTTTGCGGCAATTCAGGCTGACACCTGCGCCACGGGGTGGGCAAATGCACAAAAAAGTGCATGCCCGCCCCTTTTTGGGGAATTAACCGGCCTGCTTGGCAGCCGCCACTTGGGCAGCCACTTCAGCGGCGAAGTCATCCACCTTCTTCTCAATGCCCTCGCCCACCACATACAGGGTGAAGCTCTTGACGGCCGTGGCGCGCTCTTTGAGCATTTGCTCCACGGTTTGCTTGTCGTTTTTCACGAAGGGCTGGTTGAACAAAGACACCTCTTTGAGGTATTTTTGCACCGAGCCTTCGATCATTTTGGCAGCGATGTCAGCAGGCTTGCCGGACTCTGCGGCCTTGGCTGTAGCCACCGAACGCTCGCGCTCGATCAGCTCAGCGGGCACATCAGCGCTGGTCAAAGCCACGGGCTTCATGGCAGCCACGTGCATGGCCACATCTTTGGCAGCAGCTTCGTCGCCAGCGAACTCCACCATCACGCCAATGCGGGTGCCGTGCAGGTAAGCGGCCAGTTGGTTGGTGCCTTCAAAGCGCTTGAAGCGGCGAAAGCTCATGTTCTCGCCAATTTTGCCAATCAGGCCTTTGCGCACGTCTTCCAGGGTGGGGCCAAAGCCGTCTTGGCTATAGCTCAAGGTGCCCAGGGCAGCGATGTCAGCGGGGTTGTGCTTGACGATCAGCTCGGCAGCGGCTTGGGTCAGGCCCAGGAAGCTGTCGTTCTTGGTCACGAAGTCGGTTTCGCAGTTCACTTCGATCATGGCACCGGTGTTGCCGGCGATGAAGCTGGCAACCACGCCTTCAGCGGTCACGCGGGAAGCGGCCTTGCCGGCTTTGCTGCCGAGCTTGACGCGCAACAACTCTTCGGCTTTGGCCATGTCGCCATCAGCCTCGGTCAGGGCTTTTTTGCACTCCATCATGGGGGCGTCGGTCTTGCCACGCAGTTCGGCAACCATGCTTGCGGTAATTGCAGCCATTTGTTTCTCCGTCTTCAGTTCAAAATTTGCTTAAAAAAAAGGGGCATGCTGCCCCTTTCCTTGGGTCGGGGCAGGATCAGGCCGAAGCTTCGTCCACTTCCACGAATTCGTCGCCGCCTTCGGTCACAGCTTTGACCACGTCTTCCACGGCGTTGGCACGGCCTTCGAGGATCGCATCAGCAATGCCACGGGCGTACAGTGTGACGGCTTTGGAAGAGTCGTCGTTGCCGGGGATCACATAGTCGATGCCTTCGGGCGAGTGGTTGGAGTCCACCACGCCGATCAAAGGAATGCCCAGCTTGCGGGCTTCTGCCACGGCAATCTTGTGGTAGCCCACGTCGATCACGAAGATCGCGTCAGGCAAGGTGCTCATCTCAGCGATGCCACCAATGTCTTTTTCCAGCTTCTCGAGTTCGCGGCTGAACATCAGCTGCTCTTTCTTGCTCATGCTGTCCAAACCGGCTTCTTGCTGCAGCTTCATCTCTTTGAGGCGCTTGAGCGAGGTTTTCACGGTTTTGAAGTTGGTCAGCATGCCGCCGAGCCAACGCTGGTCGACGTAAGGCACGCCGGCGCGCTGGGCTTCAGCCGCCACGATTTCACGGGCTTGGCGCTTGGTGCCCACCATCAAAATGGTGCCACGCTTGGCGGTGACTTGACGCACGAACTTGGCGGCGTCCTGGAACATCGGCAGCGATTTTTCCAGGTTGATGATGTGAATTTTGTTGCGGTGGCCGAAGATGAAAGGGGCCATCTTGGGGTTCCAGAAGCGGGTTTGGTGGCCAAAGTGCACACCAGCTTCCAGCATTTGACGCATGGTCACGGACATAATTTAACTCCGAAGGTTGGGTCTAAAATCCGGCTCACTTTAGTTGGCTTTTGGGCCAACAACACCTGGAGAGAACCGGTTTGCGATTTGTCAAGCGCAAGCAGCAGTCAAAACCGTGCTTGGCAAAACCAGTCGATGATAACACGCCCTATGCCCCTGCCCGACCTCATTTCTACCCTGCAAGCTTTGCGTGAGGGCCGCGCAGATTGGCAAACTGTGGTGCAAGACGCCTACGCAGCAGCGGCCAGCCCCGTGTGCGCCCACGCTTTCTTGAGCCTCAACCCGCCGCCCACCACGCCCGACCCCCGCCTCCTGCAGGGCCTGCCGGTGTCGATCAAAGACCTGTTCGATGTGGCCGGCGAGGTCACCACTGCGGGCTCGGTCGTGCTCAAAGACCAGGCCCCAGCCCGCGCAGATGCTGTGGCCGTTGCGCGCCTCAAGGCCGCAGGTGCAAGCCTGATGGGCCGCACCAACATGACCGAGTTTGCATTCTCTGGGGTGGGCGTGAACCCGCACCACAGTACCCCCCACAACGTGGCCGACCCGCACACCGCGCGCATTCCCGGTGGGTCTTCCAGTGGCGCCGCGGTGTCAGTAGCCAGTGGCGCGGCCTTCATCGGCCTGGGCTCTGACACGGGGGGCTCCATCCGTATCCCGGCGGCGCTTCAAGGTCTGGTGGGCTTCAAAAACACAGCGGCAAAAGTGCCAACCCAAGGCGCGTTCCCTTTGTCAGACACGCTCGACACGGTGTGCGCCATGACCCGCTCGGTGCGCGATGCCATCTTGGCGCATGAAATTCTCTCGGCACAGCGGGTGGTGCGCAGCCACGCGCCTTTGTCGGCTTACCGGCTCGCGGTGGTGCCTGAGCTGATGTTCGACAGCATCGAGCCTGCCGTGCTGCAAGCCTTTGAAGCGGCGCTGCACACCCTCAAGGCAGCGGGTGCGCGCATCGAGACCCTGCCCTTGCCCGCACTGTTGGAAATTGCGGCCACCGGGCCACTGGGTAATTTCTCGTCTGCAGAAGCTTACGCGCGCCAACACCACAGGCTGGCCGTGCAAGGCGATGGGTACGACCCGCGTGTGGCGCAGCGCATGTTGCGCGGCCAAGCCATGAGCGCCAAAGATTACCTGTCGCTGCAGCACTGGCGACACGATTGGATCCACCGGGTGGACCACGCCATCAGCGGCTTTGACGCTGTGCTGAGCCCCACCGTGCCCATCGTGGCCACACCCTTGGCGGAGGTGGCCCCCGGACCTGAACGTGACGAAGCGTTTTTCAAGGTCAACGCCCTGCTGTTGCGCAACACCAGCGTGGTTAACCTGCTTGACGGCTGCGCGCTGTCGCTGCCCTGCCAAGCGCCAGGCCAATTGCCCGTGGGCATGATGGTTTGGCAAGCTGCAGGGCACGACGACACCGTGCTCAACATCAGCCAGCGGATAGAAGAAGCCTTGTCGTGAGCCTACCCACCCGCGTCCGCCCAGACCAGATGCACGCGTTGTGCGATGTGGCCACCACACGGGCGCTGGAGGTGGCAGCTGCAGCGACTTTGCCGCCTGGCAGTTTGATGCAACGCGCCGGCTTGAGCTTGGCGCGGCTGGTGCTGGCCCAACGCCCGCACGCCAAGTGCATTTGGCTGGCCTGCGGACCAGGCAACAACGGCGGCGATGGTTTGCAAGCTGCGCTTGAGTTGCACCAACGCGGCAAAGAAGTCTTGGTCACCTGGGCTGGCAACGCGCAAAGCGCGCCGTCTGACAGCGCCCAGGCCTACGTCCGGTTCACAGCTGCTGGCCTGCGCATCAGCCACGAATTACCACATCAAGCACCCAGCATGGATGACATGGTGTGTGTCGATGCGATGCTGGGCATAGGCGCCAGCCGCGGCCTGCAGGGCCAGATGGCGCAATGGGCGCTGCACATGCAGGCCCTGCAACAACGCGGCGCCTTGGTAGTTGCAGCCGATGTGCCCAGCGGCTTGCACGCCGACACCGGTCGCCTGTTGGACCCCGCCACACCGGCCGTCTGCGCCGACCTCACCTTGAGCTTGCTCACCCTCAAACCCGGCTTGTTCACCGGCCATGGCCGCGACCTGTGCGGTCAGGTGTGGCTTGACGATTTGGGGGTGCCACCTGCCCACCAGGCCAGCGCGGTTTTGCAAGGTGCAGCCCAGCCAACAGCACGGCCGCACGCCAGCCACAAAGGCAGTTACGGCGATGTGGCGGTGGTGGGGGGCGCACCGGGCATGCGGGGTGCGGCCCTGCTGGCCGCCTCGGCCGCCATGCACGCCGGGGCCGGGCGTGTGTTTGTGAACCTGTTGGCGCCCTCCAACCACGAGGTCAACATGGCCATGCCCGAACTCATGTTCAGGCGCTGGGAAGACCTGCCGCTGGCGCAGCTTTGCGTGGTGGCAGGTTGTGGCGCAGGCGAGTCTCTCACGCCCCACCTGGCCGACCTGCTGCGGCAAGCCAAGGGTTTGGTTCTGGATGCAGATGCTCTTAATTCAATAGCTGCACAACCAGAATTGATCAGGCTCACAGGCCAAAGAGACGCACAAACCACAGTGATGACGCCACACCCCTTAGAGGCTGCACGCTTACTGGGCAGCAACACACAAGCCGTGCAAAACGACCGGTTGCGCGCGGCCCGCGACTTGGCTGAGCGCTACAACTGCATGGTGGTGCTCAAAGGCTCAGGCACGGTGCTGGCCGCGCCTGGTCACACCACCACCATCAACCCTACGGGCAATGCGCTGCTCGCGCGTGGGGGCACGGGTGATGTGCTCGCTGGCATGGTTGGCGCCGCTTTGGCAGGCTGCTTGGCCAGCGGCACCAGCGCGGCTGCCACCCTGCTAGCCATAGGTGCAGCGGTTTACTGGCATGGCGAACTGGCCGACACCTGGCCCACAACCGAAACCTGGAGCCCCTCACGCTTGGCGGCTGCCGCACGCTGAGGACAACGGGTTCAGGGCTCAGGGCTTGAGGCCAAAGTCGGTTTAATAACGGGTTAACGACGGTTTAACGACGGGTTTTTTTGCGCTGCTTGGCCGCTGCTTTTTTCACCGAGGCCTTGAGGGCCTGAATGGGCGAAGGCAAATCGCGCGAACTGGCTGGCAAACCGCGCGTGTCAGCCTTGGCTTTTTTGGCAGACCGTTTGTCAGCAGCTTTGGTGGGCAGGCCTTCTTGGCGGTCGCGCCCCAGCAGGGCCTCGCCGTCACGCACCAAGCGAAAGTCAATGCGCCGGCCATCCAAATCGACCCGGCTGACCTGCACTTGCACACGGGTGCCAATCGCGTAGCGTATGCCGGTGCGCTCACCGCGCAACTCTTGGCGCGCTTCGTCAAAACGGAAGTACTCACCACCGAGCTCGGTGATGTGCACCAGGCCTTCAACGTACATCGCATCGAGCGTGACAAAAATGCCAAAGCCGGTGGCAGCCGTCACCACACCGCTGTACTCCTCACCCAAATGCTCGCGCATGTACTTGCACTTGAGCCAGGCTTCCACGTCACGGCTGGCTTCGTCGGCGCGGCGTTCATTCGCGCTGCAATGCAAGCCTGCAGCCTCCCAGGCCAAGCCCTCTGCGCTGACTTTGCGCGGCTTCTCGCCCGTGGCCTGCTGCTTGGCCGCTTGGGATTTCTCCATGCGGCGCGAGAGCTTGGCGTGCGCCTCACCTGGTGTGGGCAGCTTGGGCAACTGGTAGCGGCCCTTGCTCAAAATAGATTTGATGACACGGTGCACCAGTAAGTCGGGGTAACGACGGATCGGGCTGGTGAAGTGG
>DKJZ01000034.1 GCA_002454975.1 Hylemonella sp. UBA6679 | reverse complement strand
GCGCTACCGCGTGGCCATGGAGGTGCGCAAGTTTTTGGATGCGAACGGCTTCATTGACATTGAAACCCCCATGCTCACCAAGAGCACGCCTGAAGGTGCGCGTGACTACCTGGTGCCCAGCCGCGTGCATGACGGCCAGTTCTTTGCGCTGCCCCAGTCGCCCCAGTTGTTCAAACAGCTGTTGATGGTGGCCGGTTACGACCGTTACTACCAAATCACCAAGTGCTTCCGCGACGAAGACCTGCGCGCAGACCGCCAGCCTGAATTCACCCAGATCGATATTGAAACCTCGTTCCTGACCGAAGAAGACATCCGCGAGATGTTCCAGGGCATGATCACCTCGGTGTTTAAAAACACCATCGGTGTGGACTTGGGCGAGTTCCCGGTCATGACCTACCAAGACGCCATGCGTCTGTACGGCTCAGACAAGCCCGACCTGCGTGTGAACCTGCAGTTCACCGAGTTGACCGACGTCATGAAAGACGTGGACTTCAAGGTGTTCTCCGGTGCGGCCAACATGAAGGGCGGCCGCGTGGTGGCCTTGCGCGTGCCGGGTGGTTCGGTTGAGGGTGGTGGCATCAGCCGTGGCGAGATCGACGCCTACACCGAGTTCGTGAAGATTTACGGCGCCAAAGGTTTGGCCTACATCCGCGTCAACGATGCTGCCAAAGGGCCAGACCTTGAAGGCCCCTCGCGGTGGCCGGGCTTGCAATCCCCCATCGTCAAAAACATCCACGACGCGGCTTTGCAAGCCGTGCTCGAACGCACCGGCGCGCAAGACGGCGACTTGATTTTCTTTGGCGCTGACAAAGAAAAAATCGTCAACGACGCCATCGGCGCCTTGCGCATCAAGGTGGGCCACAGCGAGTTTGGCAAGAAAAACGGTTTGTTCACCGCGGGCTGGCGCCCGATGTGGGTGGTGGACTTCCCCATGTTCGAGTTCGACGAAGAGAACGACCGCTACACCGCGGTGCACCACCCCTTCACCGCGCCCAAAGAAGGCCACGAGGACTGGATGGTCACGGCCCCCGAGAAGTGCATTTCGCAAGGCTACGACATGGTCTTGAACGGCTGGGAAATGGGCGGCGGCTCGGTGCGTATCCACCGCGCCGATGTGCAGCAAAAAGTGTTCGATGCCCTGAAGATCACCCCCGAAGAAGCGCAAATGAAATTTGGCTTCTTGCTCGACGCGCTGCAGTACGGCGCGCCCCCGCACGGTGGTTTGGCTTTTGGTCTGGACCGCATCGTGACCTTGATGACCGGCGCCGAGTCGATCCGCGACGTGATTGCTTTCCCCAAAACTCAGCGCGCGCAGTGCTTGCTCACCCAAGCGCCCAGCCCGGTGGACGAGAAGCAGCTGCGCGAATTGCACATTCGCCTGCGCAACCCCGACGCGGTCAAAACCGCCTGAAACCTGCTTCAGGTCAAGGCCGCTGCAGCCATGCCCCGCGGGGGCCATGGGCTGTAGCACAATCCAAGGACGCTTCTGGCGTCCTTTTTTGTGCCTCGCTGCTAGGCCTGTGCGGCCAGCGGCGATGGCGAGGTGATCAACCGGAGACTGTGCCATGCCTGATGTTTTGATGCGCGCTATTGTTTTTATAGCTGCATGAGCACCATCTACAAGATCCCAGCCTCTGTTTTGGTGGTCATCCACACCCCGCAACTTGAGGTGCTGCTGATACGCCGTGCCGACGGCGAGCCTGACCTGCCGTTTTGGCAATCGGTGACTGGCAGCAAAGACCACCCGCACGAAGATTGGGCCACCACAGCCGCGCGCGAGGTGTGGGAGGAAACCGGTATTGACTGCCGCACTGGCTCTGCACTTGAGGGCCAGTTGCAAGACTGGGCCATGGAAAACGTGTACGAGATCTACCCGCGCTGGCGGCACCGCTACGCCCCAGGTGTGACGCAAAACACCGAGCGTCTTTTTGGCTTGCAGGTGCCTCACCGCGTGCCGGTGACGCTCAGCCCGCGCGAACACACCGCCTTTGAATGGCTGCCTTACCAAGAGGCCGCACTGCGCTGTTACTCGCCCAGCAACGCCGAGGCTTGCTTGTGGCTGTCCAGGTGGCCCCAACTGGTGCAACAGCCGCAAGACCAGTAAGCCTGTAGCCCAGCAAGCCCCCTCATCCCGACCCGCCACATGCCGCCTTTAAGCAAAACCGCGCCACAGCCTCGGGCCATGACGGGGTCTTTGCGCATGGTGACCTACAACATCCACAAGGGCGTGCAGGGCATGGGGCCGCAGCGTCGTTTGGCCATCCATGACCTGGCCCAGGCGGTGATGGGTTTTGATGCCGACTTGGTGGCCTTGCAAGAGGTGCGTGCATTTCACCACCGCGAAGCGCGCTTTTTCCCCCATTGGCCAGCCCAGCCACAGGCTGATTTTTTAGCACCCCCTGGCTACACCGCGATCTACCGCAGCAACGCCATCACCCGCCATGGCGAGCATGGCAACGCGCTGCTCTCGCGCTGGCCCGTCACGGCGCACCAGCACGAAGACATGTCGGACCACCGTTTTGAGCAGCGCGGCTTGCTGCATTGCGAACTGGCATGGGGCACACACCAGCTGCACGTGGTGGTGGTGCACTTGGGCCTGATTCGTGCCAGCCGGCAGCGGCAGGTGGCGCACATCATCGGCTTTGTTGAGCGCGAGGTGCCCAGCGACCAACCGCTCTTGGTGGCAGGCGACTTCAACGACTGGGGGCTGTCGAGCACCCAAGCGCTGGCCAGTGTTGGTCTGCACAGCCTGGACGCCGGGCGGCACCCCACTTTTCCAGCGCGTTTGCCGCTGGTGCAACTTGACCACGTGTACGCCCGCGGTTTGCGCGCCAGCAGCGTGGAGGTGCCCCGTGGCGCGGCTTGGTGGCGCATGTCAGACCACTTGCCACTCATCATGACCCTGGATTTGGCATGAGCCGCCGCCATGTTGCTGCCTTGCTGCCGGGGCACCACATGGTCTTGCTGGAGGGGGGTGACGCCCTGTTCCCCGCCTTGATTGCCGCCATGGACGCAGCCCAGCATGAGGTGCGTTTGGAAACCTACATCTTCAACAACGACGCTTCTGGCACGCAGGTCATGCAAGCCTTGGTGCGCAGTGCGCGCCGGGGTGTGAAGGTCTACCTGGTGGTCGACGGCTTGGGTACCCCCCGTTTGCCTGCTGGTTGGCTGGCGGAGTTTGCGCAAGCCGGGGTGCAGTACCTGAGGTTCAGGCCACTGGGTCGATGGGGGTTGCTGCTGCCCGGCCAATGGCGACGCTTGCACCGCAAATTGGCCCTGATTGATGGCGAACTGGCGTTTTGCGGGGGCATCAATGTGCTGGACGATTGGCTCGAGCCGGGCATGCCACCCTTGCCAGCGCCCCGGTTTGACTTTGCTGTGGCGGTACGCGGTCCCTTGGTGGCGCAGGTGCGTGTGGCCATGGAGCAGCTGTGGTGGCGCGCTCAGGCCGTTCGTTCAGCGCGCGAGGTGGACTGGCGCGCAGGCTGGGAGGCCTTGCAGCAAGTGGCCGCCGCCCATACCCAGCTGCCCCCGTTGGGGGGTCTGAATGCGCCTGAAGCGGGCAAGGGGCCAACCCAGGGATGGGCGCAGCAAGGCGCCGTGACCAGCACATCGCAGCCCAGCGCACCCAAGCCCCTGGTGCGCGCTGCCTTGCTTTTGCGCGATAACGTGCGCCACCGCAGCCAAATTGAGCGGGCCTACCGCAAGGCCATTGGGCAGGCGCACGAAGACATCATCATTGCCAATGCATATTTTTTGCCAGGCAGACGTTTGCGCCAGGCGCTCATCATGGCCGCGCGCCGAGGCGTACGCGTGCGCCTCTTGCTCTTGGCCCAGTTCAGTTGGCCCCTGCAAGCCCATGCCCTGCGTTGGGTGTACCGCCCCCTGATGGCTGCAGGCGTGGAAATCCATGAGTACGCCCCGAGCTTTTTGCACGCCAAGGTGGCGGTGGTCGATGGCCAATGGGCCACGGTGGGGTCGTCCAACCTGGACCCTTTGAGTTTGCTGCTGGGGCGCGAGGCCAATGTGGTGGTGCAAGACGCCACGTTTGCAGGCGAGTTGCGACAGCGTTTGCTGCGTGCACTGGAAGAGGGCGGGCGAGCCGTGCCGGCTTCGGCGGTGCAAGGCTCGTTGTGGGCGCGCGGGCTCGATCACCTGGCGTTTGCCCTGCTGCGGGCTCTGATTTTTCTCACTGGACACCGTTACTGAGCTTGCGCCAAGCGCCTGCAGGCCAGCGGCATGACAATTTCCTTAATCAACATCGATTCACTGTTAGCATTGCAGCATGACGTATTTACCCACCACCACTGAGGCTGGCTCAGACACCCCTGAGGGTGTGCCCGTCTCGGTCAAAATTCGCCAGCGCATTCTGGCGGCGCGCAAGCGTTTCAATGCCAACGACAACATTGCCGAGTTCATTGAGCCCGGGGAACTCGACCGCTTGCTCGATGAAGTCACGGGCAAAATGGAAGGCGTGCTCGACAGCTTGGTGATCGACACCGAGCGCGACCACAACACGGGCGACACCGCCCGGCGCGTGGCCAAGATGTACGTCAACGAGGTGTTTCGTGGCCGTTACGTCAAAGCCCCGACCATCACCGAGTTTCCCAACGCCGAGCACCTCAACGAGCTCATGATCGTGGGGCCCATCACCGTGCGCAGCGCCTGTTCGCACCATTTCTGCCCGGTCATTGGCAAGATCTGGATTGGCGTCTTGCCCAACGAGCACACCAACGTGATTGGCTTGTCCAAATACGCGCGTTTGGCCGAATGGATCATGGGTCGCCCCCAAATTCAGGAAGAAGCGGTGGTGCAGCTGGCCGACCTGATTCAACAAAAAACCCAACCCGATGGCTTGGCCATCGTGATGGAGGCCAGCCACTACTGCATGGCCTGGCGCGGCGTGAAAGACATGGACAGCAAAATGATCAACTCGGTCATGCGCGGCGTGTTTTTGAAGGACTCCAACCTTCGCCGTGAATTTCTATCCTTGATCCCAAGAAAGAACTGACATGCTCGTTCGTCTGTTGTATGTGAGTCGTTCGGTCGACACGACGCCCGAGGCGATTGAAACCATCCTCACCAAAGCCCGTCACCACAACCCATCTAGCGGCATCACTGGCATTCTTTGCTATGGCGGCGGCATCTTTTTGCAAGCCATCGAGGGTGGCCGCTCGGCAGTGAGCGATTTGTACAAAATCATTCAAAACGACACCCGCCACAAAGACGTGGAGTTGCTGCACTTTGAAGAAATTTCCGAGCGCCGTTTCAGTGGCTGGACCATGGGGCAGGTCAACCTCTCCAAAATCAACACCTCGGTGCTGCTGAAATACTCCGAAAAGCCTGAGCTTGACCCCTACGCGGTCTCGGGCCGGGTGTCGATGGCCTTGCTTGAAGAGCTGATGGCCACGGCGTCGATCATCGGCCGAGCTTGAGCACCCTGCAGCTTGCCGGCTGCGACTTTTCGAGCCGGCCCACTGCTAAAAAAAACATCGTTTTAGCCCTTGGGGCCGCATCAGGTGGTCGGGTGGTGCTCTCAAAATTAGAGCGCTTCTCGTCACTTGAGGGCTGGAAGCAATGGCTGCACACACCGGCCGAGTGGGTGTGTGGCTTTGACCTGCCTTTTGGCTTGCCCCGCGAATTGGTACAAACCTTGGGCTGGCCCACCGAGTGGCTCGCTTGCATGCAGCATTACGCAAGCTTAGAGCGCGAAGGGATCCGAGCGCAGTTTGCCGCGTTTTGCGACGCGCGCCCAGCGGGTGGGAAGTTTGCCCATCGCGCCACAGACAGGCCGGCTGGCTCGAGCCCGTCCATGAAGTGGGTGAACCCGCCCGTGGCCTACATGTTGCATGCGGGGGTGCCCGCCTTGATCGACGCAGGTGTTCACCTGCCGGGCCTCTGGGCCGGTGCCGCTGACAACCTGGACGCGCAAGGCCGCGCGCGCCGCGTTGGCCTGGAGGCTTACCCAGGCTTGCTGGCCCGCGAGATCTTGGCGGCGCGCAGCTACAAAAGCGATGACCGCGCCAAACAAACCCCCGAGCGCTTGATTGCCCGCAAAGACCTCATCACGGCCCTGGAGCATGGTCAAACCCGGTTGGGCCTGCGCCTCAAGCTCAGCCACGCCCAGCGCGACCACCTGATCGATGACGCCAGCGGCGACGCGCTTGATGCCGTGCTGTGCATGCTGCAAGCCGCTTGGGCTGCGCAGCACGGCGCACCTTGGTACGGCTTGCCCCCCAACATGGACAGCCTGGAAGGTTGGATTGTGACGGCGCCAGCTTGAACCACGGACCGGGCAAACACAAGTTGGCGTGCCTCATGGCCGTGGCGGCATGTTGGGGCAGCGTGGCGCTGGCGCAGGTTAGCGAGCTGCCGCCGGCGGTGCAAACGCCAGTTGCTGTTTGGCAAGGCCGTGTGAGCTGGGTGAGCGATGGCGACACCGTGTGGGTCACCCCCTTGCTGGGGGATGCGCGCAAGGTGCGATTGCTGGGCATTGACGCCCCGGAAATTTGCCAGCCTCATGGCCCCCAAGCCAAAACAGCCCTGGAGACCTTGGTACTGGGTAAGCGCGTGACGGTCGAGGGCCAGCAGTTGGACGACTACGGCCGCTTGCTGGCGCGTGTTTTTGTGACTGAGGCCCATCACACGCCCAACGCAGCGTCACCAGCCGATGTGGATCACCCAGGGCAGCAGGGCGACACACCCAACAGGTCTTTGGATGTGGGTCGCTGGCTGGTACAGCGTGGGCACGCTTGGGCCGAGCGTTTTCGCCAAGCACCAGGCCGTTACGGTGCTGATGAGCAACAGGCGCGGCGTTTGGGCTTAGGTTTGTTTGCCCAATCGGACGCCGAGTTGCCGCGCACATTTCGCCGCCGCCACGGCCCCTGTTTTGAGCCTACAACTCGGTAAAGTGCGCCAAAGCGCAACAAGCTGCGTGTTCAGTGCGCCTTGCCGCACACCGGGCAAGCCGGGTTGCGTGGCAGACGGACCTCGGAAAAGCTCATGTCCCGCCCATCGAGCATGGTCAGGGTGCCTGGGCGTGTGGTGCCCGCACCACTCATGAGTTTGAGGGCTTGCGCGGCTTGCATGGTGCCAATGATGCCCACCAGCGGCGCAAACACACCCATGGTGGCGCACAGCGTTTCTTGCACCCCTTCATCGGGCGGGAACACGCAGGCGTAGCAAGGTGAGGTCGTCTCGCGTGGGTCGTACACCGCGAGCTGCCCGTCAAAACGAATGGCAGCCCCCGACACCAGCGGCTTGGCGTGTTTGACACAGGCGGCGTTGACCGCGTGACGGGTTTTGAAGTTGTCGCAGCAATCCAGCACCACGTCGGCCTGTGCCACCAGCGTGTCTAGCAGGGCCGCATCAGCACGCACCCGAACCTCATCGACCCGCACATGCGGGTTGATGGCGGCAATGGCGGCTGCGGCCGAGGTGGTTTTGGCCATTCCCACGCGCTCGGTGGTGTGGGCCACTTGGCGCTGCAAGTTGGTCATGTCCACCACATCGTCGTCGACCAAGGTGATGCGGCCCACCCCGGCAGAGCCCAGGTAGAGCGCCACCGGTGAGCCCAAACCACCCGCACCGATGACCAAGGCGTGCGCGTTCAAAATGCGCTCTTGGCCCTCGATGCCCAGCTCATTGAGCAGGATGTGGCGTGAGTAGCGCAGCAGTTGATCGTCGTTCATCGCCGATCAGTTGTCTTTGGGTTCTTCTTTGCGCTCGGTCTGGGTTTTGCTGACCGTCACGGGTTGACCCTTGAGCTGGTTGAGGGCTTGCTGAAGCTGGAAGTCTTTGTCGCTGCCAAACTCGGGCAATTTACGCTCGGTGGGTGGCTTTTTGGCTTCTTCCTCGAGCTTTTTCATGGCCGCTTCACGGGCCTTTTCACGGGCCTCGTCTTTTTGCTCCACGTTCTGGCCGCTGCTCAGGTGCTTTTCCAGGTCGGCTTCGCGGGTGCGCAGCACGGAAAAGAGGTTGCCCTCGGCGGTTTCGTCCAGCATCACATCGGGCACGATGCCGCGCGCTTGGATGGATTTGCCATTGGGGGTGTAGTAGCGCGCGGTGGTGATCTTCAGGCCGGTATCGGGCCCAAGCGGGCGCACGGTTTGCACCGAGCCCTTGCCAAAGGTTTGGCTGCCCATCACGGTGGCGCGTTTGTGGTCTTGCAAGGCACCCGCCACAATTTCGCTGGCTGAAGCCGAGCCTTCATTGACCAGCACCACCAGCGGAATGCTCTTGAGCGAAGCTGGCAGTTTGCGCAGCGGGTCGGTGGTGCCTGGGCGGCGGTAGTACTCGGGCGCTGCCTTGTACACAGACTTGCTGGACTCCAACTGGCCGTTGGTGGACACCACGGTCACGTTGTCTGGCAAAAATGCCGCTGAAATGGCCACCGCAGCGTCGAGCAAACCCCCTGGGTCGTTGCGCAAGTCAAGCACCAGGCCCTTGAGGTTGGGGTCTTGTTTGTAGATCTCTTCGACCTTGCGGGCAAAGTCTTCCACGGTGCGCTCCTGGAACTGGCTCAGACGCACCCAGCCGTAGCCCGGCTCGATGAGCTTGCCCTTGACCGATTGCGTCTTGATTTCTTCACGCACGATGGTCACAGGAAACGTGCGGCTTTCCTCTTTGCGAAAAATCGTGAGCTGCACCTTGGTGTTGGGCTCGCCACGCATGCGTTTGACGGCTTCGTTGAGCGTCAGGCCTTTGACCGCCGTGTCGTCAATTTTGGTGATCAGGTCGTTGGTTTTGAGGCCTGCGCGAAACGCAGGAGAGCCCTCGATGGGCGAAACCACCTTGACCAGCCCGTCTTCTTGGGTGATTTCAATGCCCACCCCCACAAAGCGACCCGCGGTACCCTCGCGAAACTCTTTGAACGACTTTTTGTCAAAGTAGGCCGAGTGTGGGTCCAGGCTCGAGACCATGCCGGAGATGGCGTCGGTGATGAGCTTTTTCTCATCCACGGCCTCAACGTAGTCGCTCTTGACCATGCCAAAGACCGCCGCAAACTGCTGCAACTCTTCCAGCGGCAGGGGTGCCAAGCTCCCCCGCGCCACGGTTTGCAGCGACACGGTGGTGAGCACGCCGGCCATGGCGCCGACTGAAATCCAGCCGGCAATTTTCAATTTCTGACCCATATCTAAGACCTCTTGAACTCAATATACACGCAGTGGCAGCCTGCGTGGGGCCGGGTCTTCAAAACCCTGGTCTGGTGGTGCGGTCTTGGGGGTTGGCTCAGGCCTTGCCTTGGTTGGCCACAGCCGCGGCTGCTTTGGCCACAGCTTCGGCGTCGCCTAAAAAATAGTGGCGGATGGGCTTGAGGTTGGCGTCGAGCTCGTAAACCAGCGGTATGCCGTTGGGGATGTTCAGGCCCACGATGTCGGTCTCGGACACCTCATCGAGGTACTTGATGAGCGCGCGTATCGAGTTGCCGTGCGCGGCCACAACCACGCGCTTGCCCGCCTTGATGGCAGGGGCCATGGACTCGTTCCAAAAAGGCAGCACGCGCGCCACCGTGTCTTTGAGGCACTCGGTCAGGGGCAGCTGCTCAGGCGTGAGCTTGGCATAGCGGCGGTCGCCACGCTCGCAGCGTGGGTCGTTGGCCTCGAGGGCTGGGGGCGGCACGTCGTAGCTGCGCCGCCATACCAAGACCTGGTCGTCACCATATTGTTTGGCTACCTCGGCTTTGTTCAGGCCTTGCAGGGCGCCGTAGTGGCGCTCGTTCAGGCGCCAGGTGTTGACCACGGGCAGCCAAGTGCGGTCCATCTCATCGAGGGTGTGCCACAGGGTGCGGGTGGCGCGCTTGAGCACGCTGGTGTAGGCCAAATCAAAATCGTAGCCTTCAGCCTTGAGCAAGCGCCCGGCGTTTTTGGCCTGGTCCACGCCTGTGGGGGTCAGGTCGACGTCGGTCCAGCCCGTGAAACGGTTGTCCAAGTTCCAGGTGGATTCGCCGTGGCGGATGAGCACAAGTTTGTACATGAGGGTGTCCAGAGGTTTGAAGTTCAGGCCGCACGGCCGAGGTATTCGGCGGCTTTTGTGCAGCATCTAACCCATCATTCTAAAATCTCAGGCTTTGCTGTGTAAAAACAAGGACCGCTGTGAAATTTCTTATCGACAACTGGACGCTCATTTTGGTCGCCCTGAGCTCAGGGGGCTTGCTGCTGTGGCCAGTGATCAAAAGCTCTGGTGCAGGTTTGAGCCCGGCTGGCGCCGTGCAAATGATCAACCGCGACAAAGCGGTGGTGGTGGATGTGGGCGACGCCGACGAGTTCGCGGTGGCGCACATTGGGTCGGCCAAGCACATCCCCTTGGCTGAGCTGGCCAAAAAGCTGCCTGACACCGTTAAAAATAAAGACACCCCGGTGATTTTTGTCTGCCCCAAAGGCCTGCGTTCCAAAAGCGCAGCGGGCATCGCCAAAGGCTTGGGCTATGCCCGTGCCGACCAGATTGCCGGTGGTTTGAGCGCCTGGCGCGAAGCTGGCTTGCCCACCCAAAAAAGTTAACTGAAAGACCACACCATGCAAGTCGTCAAGATGTACACCACCGCTGTGTGCCCGTTTTGTATCCGCGCCAAACAGGTGCTCAAGTCCAAAGGCGTGGAGCACATTGAAGAGATCCGCATCGACACCGACCCTGTGGCCCGCGATGTGATGATGAGCAGCACGGGACGGCGCACCGTGCCGCAGATTTTCATTGGCCAAACCCATGTGGGCGGCTGCGACGACCTCATCGCCCTGGATGGGCGCGGTGGCCTCATGCCTCTTTTGCAGGGCGAATGAGCCCCGATTCGCATTAAGATGCATGGCCCCGCCGTGGTTGTTCACGCGCGGGTTTTTGATGACTGATTGAGAGACCCCATGGCTGACCAGCAAGACCCCGTGTTCCAGATTCAACGCGTTTACCTCAAAGAGGCTTCGCTGGAGCAACCCAATTCGCCCGCCATCTTGGTAGAGCAAGAGACCCCCGCAGTGGACATCCAGCTCGGCGTTGAGGGCACCCCGGTGGCCGACGGTATTTTTGAGGTGGTCGTCACCGCCACGGTGCACACCAAGATCAAAGACAAAACCGTGTTTTTGGTGGAAGTGCGTCAGGGCGGTATTTTTGAAATCCGCAACATCCCGCAAGACCAGATGGGCCCCATCATGGGCATCGCCTGCCCACAGATTGTTTACCCCTACCTGCGCGCCAATGTGGCCGACTTGGTGCAGCGCGGCGGCTTCCCGCCCGTGCACCTCTCGGAAATCAACTTCCAGGCCATGTACGAGCAGCAACAAGCCGACGCTGCGGCCCAGCAGGTTCAGTAATTTGATGTGCAGCCCTCCTCAGTGTTGATGAGGTTGCTATCAAATCTCTAGCATGAAGATCCTGGTTCTCGGCGCTGGTGCTTGGGGCACGGCCCTGGCCATCGGTGCTGCGCATCAGCAAGAGGTGTCGCTCTGGAGCCGCGACGCGGCCCAAGTTGCGGCCATGCAAGCCGCGCGTGAAAACGCCCGCTACTTGGCGGGTCAAGCCTTTCCGCCTGGCCTGCAGGTGCTGCAAGGCGCCAACATCGCAGCCCTGGCTGATGCGCACGACCTGGTGATTGTGGCCACGCCCATGGCGGGCCTGCGTGATGTGCTCACGCGCTTGAGGCACACCGCGACACCCGTGGCTTGGTTGTGCAAAGGCTTTGAGCCCGTGCAAGGTTCAGCGTCTTTTGGGCTGCTGGCCCACGAAATACAAGCCCAGGTTGCTCCTGATTTGATAGCGGGTGTGCTCAGCGGCCCGAGTTTTGCCCAAGAAGTGGCACGCGGCCAACCCACGGCTTTGGTGGCCGCCAGCGCCCACAAAGCCTTGCGCGATGTGCTGGTCAATGCCTTTCACAGCCCCAGTTTGCGGGTGTACGCCAACGACGATTTGGTGGGCGTGGAAGTGGGTGGCGCCGTGAAAAACGTGTTGGCCATTGCCACGGGTTTGTGCGATGGCTTGCACCTGGGCCTCAATGCACGCGCCGCGCTCATCACCCGCGGCCTGGCCGAAATGACCCGCTTGGGGCTGGCCCTGGGCGCCAAGGCCGAGACCTTCATGGGTTTGTCGGGGCTGGGCGACTTGGTGCTGACGGCCACTGGCGACCTGAGTCGCAACCGCAAGGTGGGCTTGTGCCTGGCCCAAGGCATGACCCTGGACCAAGCGGTGGCCTCTTTGGGTCATGTGGCCGAAGGCGTGTATTGCGCCCGCACCGTGGTGCAGCGCGCGCAACACCTGGGCCTGGACATGCCGATTGCTCAAGGGGTGGTGGCCTTGCTCGATGGCCAGCTCAAGCCCGCGCAGGCCGTGGCGTTGCTCATGGGGCGCACACCCGCTGCAGAATAAAAAACGCCTGGCTGTCGTGGACAGGCCAGGCCTTGGGGTTTTAAATCCGATGTGTCTTAAATCCGAGGGTTTTAACCAGCGTTCACCCGGTTCTGGATGTGGGCCAGCGCTTCTTCCACCTGGTCCACCAGAATCAGGCACAAATCGCCCGCGCCCAGCTTGTCCATGGCGGTGTCGATGGCCAAAAACTCACCGCGAATTTCTGAAACATCGCGTGTGCGTTTGGCGCCTTTGAGGCCCTCACGCAAGAGCGCCAGCACCTCGCCGTCTTCACGGCCGCGCTGGCACTGGTCTTGGTAGAGCACCACATCGTCAAACGCATCGCCCAAAATCTCGGTTTGCTGGCGGATGTCTTCATCACGGCGGTCGCCCGCCCCGCTGATGACCACGCTGCGGCGCTGGCCGGGCATGGCCTCGACCGCTTTGACCAAGGCGAGCATGGCGTCCGGGTTGTGGCCATAGTCGGCAATCACCGTGGCCCCTCGGAACTTGAACAGGTTAAAGCGACCCTGGGCGTTGTTGTTGTCGTTGTCGAAGGTTTTCAGGCCTGCTTCAATGACCGCCCAATCCAGCCCCAGGCCCCAAACTGCGGCCACCGAGGCCATGACGTTTTCCACCTGGAAACCAATGGTGCCGTTCATGGTCAAAGGAATGTTGGCCAAGGCGATGCGGTGGGTGTCGCTGCCCTGCGCGGCCACCAGGTCTGCGCCGTCGACATACACCGCACGTCGGCCTTGTGCCAAGTGGGTGGCCATCACCGGGTGGTGGGGGTCTTGGGCAAAGAAGGTGACGGCGCCTTTGCAGTGCGCGGCCATGGCCGCCACAATCGGGTCGGCCGCGTTGAGCACCGCCGTGCCGTGGGTGTGGATGTTTTGCACAATCACCCGCTTGAGTACCGCCAGGTCATTGACCGTGGTGATGTAGTTCAAGCCCAGGTGGTCGCCGCTGCCCACATTGGTGACCACGGCCACATCGCAACGGTCAAAGGCCAAGCCTTCACGCAGCATGCCGCCGCGCGCGGTTTCCAGCACGGCAGCGTCCACATCGGGGTGCTGCAACACATTGCGCGCGCTCTTGGGGCCGCTGCAGTCGCCCGTGTCGATGCGGTGGCCGTCGATGTACACGCCATCGGTGTTGGTCATGCCCACGCGCAAACCGTTTTGCGTGATCAGGTGAGAAATCAAGCGCACCGTGGTGGTTTTACCGTTGGTGCCCGTGACAGCCACCACTGGAATGCGGCCGTTTTCACCTGGTTTGAACATGGTGCTGACGATGGCCTCGCCCACCGGGCGGCCCTTGCCAAACGAGGGCGAGAGGTGCATGCGCAAGCCCGGTGCGGCGTTGACTTCCACCACGCCGCCGCCTTGTTCTTCCAGGGGGTGGTGCACGCTCTCGCACACCACGTCCACGCCACAAATGTCTAAGCCCACCATCTTGGCAGCGGTCACAGCGCGCGCGGCCAGGGCGGGGTGCACGTCATCGGTCACATCGGTGGCTGTGCCACCGGTGGAGAGGTTGGCGTTGTGCCGCAGGTTCACCCGTTTGCCTTTGACAGGCACGGTTTCGGCGTTCATGCCCTGGCCGGCCAGGCAGGTGAGGGCAATGTCGTCAAAGCGAATTTTGGTCAGTGAGGTGGCGTGGCCCGAACCACGGCGAGGGTCTTGGTTGACCAGCTCGACCAACTCGGCCACGGTGTGCACACCGTCGCCCACCACGCTGGGTGGGTCGCGCCGGGCCGCAGCCACGAGCTTGTCGCCCACCACCAGCAGGCGGTAGTCGTTGCCTGGTAAAAACTTTTCGACCAAGATTTCGTCGTCAAACTCGCTGGCAGCCGCAAATGCAGCGTCAAGCTGCTCGCGGGTGGTGATATTGACGGTCACGCCCTTGCCTTGGTTGCCGTTCTTGGGCTTGATGACCACCGGCAAGCCGATGTCGAGCGCGGCCTCCCAGGCCTCATCGGCCTCGTCAACTTCTTTGCCTGTGGGCACGGGCACACCAGCAGCTGCCAGCAGCTTTTTGGTGAGCTCTTTGTCTTGTGCAATCTGCTCAGAGATGGCGCTGGTCACGTCCATCTCGGCGGCTTGAATGCGCCGTTGTTTGCTGCCCCAGCCAAACTGGATCATGCTGCCGCGCGTCATGCGGCGGTAGGGAATGTTGCGCGCCAAGGCGGCGTCCACGATCGAGCCGGTGCTGGGGCCCAGGCGCTCGTCTTCGTCGAGGTCGCGCAGGCGGTTGAGGGCATCTTGCAGGTCAAACGGGGTGTCGTTTTGCGCGGCGTTGCAAAGGTCGAGCGCCAGGTCAAAAGCCAGGCGACCCACGGCTTCTTCGGTGTACTCCACCACCACTTGGTAAATGCCTTCGTCCACCGTGGCGGTGGTGCGGCTGAACGTCACGGGGCAGCCCGCCTGGGCTTGCAAATCCAGGGCGGCGACTTCGAGCACGTGGGCCATGGGCACCGAGCCATCGTTGCCCACAGAGCGCAGTGCGCGGATGGCTGGAAAGCGCGCACGCAGGCGAGCTTCAAAGCCGTTGCGGGTGCCCACGGTGCATTCTTCGGGTGAGCAACTCACGATGGCCTCGATCGTGGTGTGGTGGCTCCAGAGGTTGGGGCCACGCAGGGCGCGCAGACGGGAAACTTCCATGGCTCAGTACGATTTAGAAGGGGTGGCGTTGAAGGTGCGTAAACCCGCACCGATCAACTCAGGTTTGATGCCCAAAGCCCAGGCGGCGGCCACGGCGGCCATGACCATCTCAGGCTTGTCGGCTTTGCTGGGCTTGAGCGAGCTCAAGGGAATGCGCGATGTTTCTTCTTGGCCGTGGGCCAGCACAATGTCTTGCGCATTCAAAAAGACCACGCGCTCGCCTTGCTCGCGGTGGCTGGTGATGGCTGGCAGGGTGCCGTCCAGCGCGTAAAAAATCACCTTGCCGTCACACAGCTCGGCCATTTCCACCACTTGGGCATCAGCTGCATTGAGCACAGCCGTGCCTTGGGGCAAGATCACATCGACTTGGGTACGCACCACGTTGAAGTGGTGCTCGGCGGTGTTGATGTAGAAAGGGGTGAGGTCGTGGTCCGAGTGCATGTCGGTCACCACGCCAACCAAACAGCGGTCGTAGGGCAGGCCCTCGGTGAGGATCACGTGCTGGTTGTGTTCAAACACGGCGCCTTCGACCGAGCGGTTGATCAGCACACGCTGACCCGCCTCCCAGTTCACCGCTGGTTTGGGGTCCACCAAACGGGTGTCGAGGAAGAAGCCATCTTGGCAGGCCATGCCCACTTGCTTGCCATTGATGTGCATGAGCCAGGCCACCAAACGGGCAATGCGGGTGGTGTGCTGGCTGCCGGTGATGCCCACCACCGGAATGCGGCAGTCTCGCCCTTGTTCGGCGTGCGCAAAGAGGTGGTCCACAATGGCTTGCCCCACGGGGCGCGGTTGGCCTTCCATGGGTTTGATGTGCATGAGCAGGCCCGGGCCCGCATTGACCTCGTTGATGGCGCCTTGCTGCACATCCAGGGGCTGGGTGATGTCACGTGCCACCAGGTCGATGCCCGCCACATCCAGGCCCACCACGCGGGCTGCCAAGGTGGCCATGCGGGCGACTTCGGGGTGAACCTCGTCGGTGCAGTCGTAAGCCAGGTCGCCATGGGGCTTGAGCAACACGGTTTGACCCGCTGGCGGCACAGATTCGGCGCTGTAGCCCTGGCGCTGCAGCTCGAGCTGAACAATGGGCTCGCGGTGCAGGCGGATGGGTGAGAGTGGAAACTCCGCCTCAAAGCCGCAGCGCGGGTCGCTGTTGATCTGGTCTTCAATGAGCTGCAGCACGGTGCTGTGGCCGTCGCCCTGCACCGTGATGGTTTTGCCGCGGCTGGCAGCCACCACGCGGTTGCCCACCACCAAGAGTCGGTAGGCCTGGCCTTGCACGTAGCGCTCCACAATCACGCTGCTGCCTTCTTTTTCAGCACCAACAAAGGCGGTTTCTACCTGCTCGCGGGTGCGCAGGTCGGTGAACACGCCGCGGCCGTGGTTGCCGTCGCTGGGCTTGACCACCACTGGCAGGCCGATGTCTTGGGCCACGTCCCAAGCTTGCGCGGGACTGTCGACCTCCTGGCCCTCGGGCACTGGCACACCGGCGGCAGCCAGCAAGCTTTTGGTCAGGGTTTTGTCGCTGGCAATTTCTTCAGCAATGGCGCTGGTGCCGTCGGTCTCGGCCGTCCAGATGCGGCGCTGTTTGGCGCCATAGCCCAGCTGCACGAGGTTGACGTCGTTGAGGCGGATGAACGGGATCTTGCTTTCTTCAGCCGCCCGCACAATGTGCGCGGTGCTGGGGCCCAGGTAGTCGCGGTCGATGCGGCGGCGCAGCTGCTCGACCGCATCGGCCACATCAAAGGGTTCGTCGTTGATGGCGGCCAAGACCAATGCTTTGCCCAGCTCAAGCGCCTTGCGGCCTACCTGTTCTTGGTCGGTGCGAAACACCACCTTGTACACGCCGCGCACATCGGTTTCGCGGGCTTTGCCAAAAGTCACAGGCATGCCAGCCAGGCTTTGCAGCTCCAGGCAGACGTGCTCCATGATGTGGCCGGTCCAGGTGCCGTTACGCAGGCGCTGCAAAAAGCCGCCGCGTTCACCCACGCCACAGTAGTGCTCAACCAGGCTGGGGAGCATGCCCGTCAATCGCTCGTAAAATCCGGGGATGGTGTTGGAGGGGTAATCCTCCAGCTCCCCGAGATCGATCCAAGCCTCAATGATGGGTTGGTAGGTCCAAATGCTGGGGCCACTGAGGTGGGTTACCCGCAAGATTTCAAAATTTTTCTTCTTCATGAGACTGGGCTGGTCGCGTCAACGTATGCTTAGCGCATCCTGATCTGTGAACAGGACATATTACACGGTAGTTGGCGGGGGGCTTGATGACCATCAGGAACCCGGTGGCACCGCACCGAGCCGAATGGCGGCATATTTAAGATCACTTCAATGACACCGCAAACGCCCGCGCAAGACGCGCTGATCAAGGATCTGGATGAGGTTTGGCAGTTGCCCTTGCAAAAACAGTTGCATGCGGGTGAGAACGTGCTGGCGACCTTGTCCGTTGACCTGGATGAGCGTTTGCGCTTTGGCCAGGGCTTGTTGGCCATCACCAACCAGCGTGTGTTGAGCTGCCAACCCGGTGCCGACCCTGGTGCTTGGCAAGCCTGGGCCATGAGCCCCGAGCTGAGTTTGACCCACCACGACCACGCTGGCGTGGGCCACCTGGCCCTGTGCAACCCCAGCGGCCGCTTGGCGCATTGGTGCTTCACGCTGGGGCACAACCTGCAGGCTTTGCGGGTGGCCGAGCAGTTCCGCGCGCAACAAGAGCACCGCAGCGGCTTTGAGCCCATGGTGGGGGCTGCAGGCGTGTGCCCCAGTTGCAAGTCGCCGCTCGACCCCGATGCCGATGTCTGCCCGATTTGCACCAAGGTCATCCACACCCCGCCGTCCACCTGGACGCTGTTGCGCCTGTGGCGCTTTGCCAAGCCCTACAAAACCCAGCTCATCTGGGGGTTCGTGCTGACCCTCTTGGGCACCGCAGCCAGCTTGGTGCCGCCTTACATGACCATGCCGCTCATGGACGAGGTGCTGATTCCCTACCAAAACGGCAAGCCCATCGACCCCATGAAAGTGGGCCTCTATTTGGGCGGCCTGCTGGGTGCGGCGGTGCTGGCCTGGTGCCTGACCTGGGCGCGTACCTACATCTTGGCGCTGGTGTCTGAGCGTATCGGCGCGGATTTGCGCACCACCACCTACAACCATTTGCTCAGTCTGTCGCTGGAGTATTTCGGCGGCAAGCGCACTGGCGACTTGATTGCCCGCATCGGCAATGAGAGCGACCGCATCAATGTGTTTTTGTCGCTGTATTTGCTCGACTTTTTCACCGATGTGCTCATGCTGCTCATGACCGCAGCGATTTTGTTTTCCATCAACCCACCCCTGGCCTTGGTGACCTTGCTGCCGCTGCCCTTCATCATTTGGATGATCCACGCGGTGCGCTTCAGGTTGCAAACTGGTTTTGAGCGCATTGACCGTGTGTGGTCCGAGGTCACCAGCGTGCTGGCCGACACCATTCCTGGCATTCGGGTGGTCAAGGCCTTTGCGCAAGAAAAGCGCGAGTCCGCGCGCTTTGCCGATGCCAACCGTTACAACCTGCAAGTCAACGACAGGCTCAACCGCGTGTGGTCGCTGTTTGCGCCCAGCGTGTCGTTTTTGACCGAGGTGGGCTTGCTGGTGGTGTGGGGTTTTGGGGTGTGGCTGGTCTCGCGCGACCAAATCACCGTGGGTGTGCTCACGGCCTTCATTGCTTACATCGGCCGCTTTTACGGCCGGCTCGATTCGATGAGCCGCATCGTCTCGCACACCGAAAAATCAGCCTCGGCGGCCAAGCGTATTTTTGACATCTTGGACCACGTGTCCTCGGTGCCAGAGCCGGTCAATCCCGTGAAGTTAGAGCGGGTCGAAGGCCGCATTGAGGTGGTGGATGTGGGGTTCCGTTACGGCAACCGCGAGGTCAACAAAAACATCAACCTCACCATTGAGCCTGGCGAAATGATTGGCCTGGTGGGTCACAGCGGCTCGGGCAAGAGCACGCTGGTGAATCTGATTTGCCGTTTTTACGATGTGTCTGAAGGCGCGATTCGGGTCGACGGCGTGGATGTGCGCTCGCTCCCCATTGCCGACTACCGCCGCCACATTGGTTTGGTGCTGCAAGAGCCGTTTTTGTTCTTCGGCACGATTGCCGAGAACATCGCTTACGGCAAGCCCGATGCCAGCCGCGACGACATCATGGCCGCTGCGCGTGCGGCGCATGCGCATGAATTTATTTTGCGCTTGCCCCAGGGCTACGACTCCATTGTGGGCGAGCGCGGCCAGGGCTTGTCGGGCGGTGAGCGCCAGCGCATTTCCATTGCGCGTGCCTTGCTCATCAACCCGCGCATTTTGATTTTGGACGAGGCCACCGCCTCGGTCGATTCCGAGACCGAGAAAGAAATTCAAAAAGCTTTGGAAAACCTGGTGCAAGGCCGCACCACGATTGCCATTGCGCACAGGCTCTCTACGTTGCAACGTGCCGACCGCTTGGTGGTGCTCGACCGCGGGCAGGTGGTGGAAGAGGGCACGCACGATGCGCTCATGGCCCTGGAAGGTGCGTACTACAACCTCTACCAAGCCCAGGCCCGCAACATGGACGTGGATTTGGATGACGCTGCGCCCAAAGTGATCACCGTGAGCCCCGCGGTGAGCAAGGAGGCTGTATGAGCCAGCAACACATCGACTTGCGCAAAAACAGTTTTGGCCAGCTCGTGCTCACCCACGACGGCCAGGTGCTCGAAGGCGTGCTGCCAGTGCGCGCCTTTCCGATTCAGTCGCCCGAAGAAGGCATTGCCCTGATGGACACCGATGGCCACGAGGCTGTGTGGATCAATGACCTCAAGGGTGTGGCGCAACCTGCGCAAGACTTGATACGCGAGGCCTTGGAGGGCCGCGAGTTCATGCCCGAGATCGAAGCCATCACCGGCGTGACCAGCTTTTCCATGCCCAGCACCTGGACGGTGCGCACCCACCGCGGTACCACGCAGTTTGTGCTTAAGGGCGAGGAAGACATCCGCCGCTTGTCAGCCACGGCGCTGCTTATCACCGACTCGCATGGCATTCAATTTCTGATCCGCGACACCGGCAAGTTGAGCCGCGAGAGCAAAAAAATTCTGGACCGTTTCAAATGAGCCGTTTTGATTTTTCACCTGCTGCCTTGGCGCAATTGGCCCAGGAAGATGCCCAACGCGCGCTTACCGAAGATGTGGGCGCCGATGTTTTGCACGGCGACTTGACGGCCGGTTTGATTGACCCGGATCGCCGTGCCCACGCCCGCATTTTGGCGCGCGAAAGTGCGGTGATTTGCGGCCGCCCCTGGGTGGAGGCCGCGCAAGCCCTGTGCGCACCCAGTGCACAACTCACCTGGCATGTGGCTGAGGGCCAGATGTGTGCAGCCGACACCGTGGTGCTGGAAATCACCGGCCTGGCGCGTGAACTCTTGACGCTGGAACGTACGGCCTTGAACTTCATGCAGTGCTTGAGCGCCGTGGCCACGCAAACGAATCTGTATGTGCAAGCCATTGCAGATGTGCCGGGCAACCGCGCCTCGATTGTGGACACCCGCAAAACCTTGCCGGGCTTGCGCCTGGCGCAAAAGTACGCGGTGCGCACGGGCGGTGGGGTGAACCACCGCATTGGTTTGTACGACGCGATTTTGATCAAAGAAAACCACATTGCCGCAGCCGGTGGTGTGCGCGAGGTATTGGCGCGCGCAGCTGCCGTGGCGCCCCAAGCCGACTTTGTGGAAATTGAAGTCGAAACGCTTGAGCAACTCGAGGTGGCCCTGCAAGCTGGCGCCAAGATGGTGTTGCTCGACAACATGAGCTTTGAGCAAATGCGTGCCGCGGTGGCCATGAACGCGGGGCGTGCGGTGCTGGAGGTATCGGGCGGCGTGAACATGCGCACCGTGCGCGAGATTGCTGCCACCGGGGTGGACCGCATCTCGATTGGTGCCTTGACCAAAGACATCAAGGCGGTGGATTTTTCCATGCGCTTTGCCGACCTGTGAACAACGCCATGACTGAATTGAAACGTTTTGATGTTGAGTACGAGCAGCCCCAGCGGAGCGGCGTGTGCAACACCCATGTGGCCTGGGCGCGTGTGCCGCCTGAGCCCACGCTGCATGAGCGCGCAGCGCTCAAAGACAAAATTCGTGGCCTGCTCAAAGCGAAAAACGCGGTGCTGGTTTCGCACTATTACGTGAGCCCCGACCTGCAAGACCTGGCCGAAGAAACCGGTGGCTTGGTGAGCGACTCGCTGGAAATGGCGCGCTTTGGTCGCGACCATGCGGCTCAAACCCTGGTGGTGTCGGGCGTGCGTTTCATGGGTGAAACCGCCAAGATGTTGTCGCCAGAAAAAACCGTGCTCATGCCCGATTTGGACGCGACCTGTTCGCTCGATTTAGGCTGCCCGATTGCCGAGTTTGATGCGTTTTGCAATGCCCACCCCGACCGCACCGTGGTGGTCTACGCCAACACCAGCGCCGCGGTGAAAGCCCGGGCTGATTGGGTGGTCACCTCAAGCTGCGCGCTGGACATCGTGCGTGCCTTGAAAGGACGTGGCCAGAAAATTCTGTGGGCGCCAGACCGCCATTTGGGCGGTTACATCCAGCGCGAAACAGGCGCGGACATGCTGATGTGGAACGGCACCTGCATCGTGCACGACGAGTTCAAAGCCTTTGAGCTTGAAGCCTTGAAGCTGGAGCACCCCAACGCCAAAGTGTTGGTGCACCCCGAGTCACCCGCGGCTGTGGTGGCTTTGGCCGACGCGGTGGGCTCCACCTCGGCCATCTTGAACGCGGCCAAAAACCTGGACGCCACCGAGTTCATCGTGGCCACCGACCAGGGCATGATGCACAAGCTGCGCACGCTCAACCCCGGCAAAACCTTCATTGAAGCACCCACAGCGGGCAACAGCGCTACGTGCAAAAGCTGCGCGCACTGCCCTTGGATGGCCATGAATTCACTCGCAGGGGTGGCCCATGTGCTGGAGCACGGCAGCAACGAGGTGCATGTGGACCCCGCGCTCATCCCGCGTGCCCGTTTGCCCATCGACCGCATGCTGGCCTTCACGGCGGCTTTGAAAGCTGGCGAACCCATCTCGCACCTGGTGCCTGACATCGGCGCGGCTTGAGGCCTTTGGGTTGATGTGCTTGGGCTGGCGTGCCCGAGTCACTGCCAGCCCAGGGCTTAAAACTCGAGGTTGTCGATCAGGCGTGTTTTGCCCAAGCGCGAAGCGCCCAGCACCACCAGCGGCTCAGGCGTGGCATCAGCGCTTGCGTCAAACTGGGTGGGGGCTTGCAAGTCGTGGCGGCGTCGTACCGTGAGGTAGTCGGTTTGCCAGCCTCGGGTGTTGAGTTGAGCCGAGCTTTTCGCCTCTAGACCTTGTAAAACCTCGAGGTTCAGCTCACCTTTTTGTAGCGCGGCTTGGGTGGCGTGAGACAAGTCTTGCAACGCTTGGTGCAGCTGCACCGCTTCTGCGCGTTCAGTCTCTGACAAATAACCATTGCGCGATGACAAAGCCAAGCCATCGCTGGCGCGCAGGGTGGCGCCGGTGTGCATGGCAATGGGCATGTTGAACTGCTGCACCATGCGGCGCAGCACCATTTGCTGCTGGTAGTCCTTCATGCCAAACACCGCATGCGCAGGCTGCACAGCTTGGAAGAGCTTCATGACCACGGTGCACACGCCAGTGAAAAAGCCAGGGCGAAAGTGCCCCTCCAGAATATCGGCCAACTCGGGCGGGGGCAGCACTTTGAAAGTTTGCGGCTCGGGGTAAAGCTCTTTTTCAAGCGGTGCAAACACCACATCGCAGCCAGCATCTTGCAGCTTGGCGCAGTCGGCATCCAGCGTGCGCGGGTAGGTGTCAAAGTCTTCGTTGGGGCCAAATTGCAAGCGGTTCACAAAAATGCTCGCCACCGTCACATCACCCAGCGGCTTGGCCTGGCGCACCAGCGCCAAATGCCCCTCGTGCAAATTGCCCATGGTCGGCACCAACGCAGGCCGCTCGTAGCGCGCCAACTCGGCACGCAGTTCAGAGATGGTGTTAATGAGTTTCATGGGTTGAATGTCTTCAAGCAGGGGTGCCGCGGAGCCGGCTTTGCCGGGCCGCTGGCGCCGTCCCCCTTAGGGGAAGACGCCGAAGGCGGCACAGGGGGGCATCAATCACCAAGCGTGCAAATGATTGACGGGAAATTTTTTTGTCTTCACCGCTTGAACATAAGCCTCCATGGCGCCGCGCACGCTGCCGGCATCCGCCATGAAGTTATGCACGAATTTGGGCATTTTGCCCAGGTTCACGCCCAGCATGTCGTGCAGCACCAGCACTTGGCCGGCGGTGTCCACACCCGCCCCAATGCCGATGGTGGCGCAGCGCGGCAGCAAGCGGGTGAGCTCGGCCGAGAGGTCTGCAGGCACCATCTCGAGCACCAGCAAGGTGGCTCCAGCGTCTTGCAAGGCCAGCGCGTGACGTTTGAGCTCCGCGGCAGATTCGTCGGTTTTGCCTTGTACCCGGTAGCCACCCAGTGCGTGCACGGTTTGCGGGGTCAGGCCTAAATGCGCGCACACCGGGATGCCGCGTTCCACCAAAAACCGAACGGTCTCGGTGGTCCAGCCGCCGCCTTCTAATTTGACCATGTGGGCGCCGGCTTGCATGAGCACCGAGGCGCTTTGAAAGGCCTGTTCTTTGGAGGCGTGGTAGGTGCCGTAGGGCAGGTCGCCAATGATCCAGGCCGTGCCTTGCACCCGCTGAACACCGCGCACCACGCTCTCAACGTGGTAGCGCATGGTCTCCAGGCTCACCCCCACGGTGCTGGACAAACCTTGGCAGACCATGCCCAGTGAGTCGCCCACCAAAATGCATTCCACACCCGCCGCATCGGCCACGGCAGCAAAGGTGGCGTCGTAGGCGGTGAGCATGGTGATTTTTTCACCGCGCGTGTGCATGTCGAGCAGCCGCGGCAAGCTCACCGGTTTGCGCAGCGCAGGCGCGCTCGCCGGTGGCAGGGTGCCGTAGGGGGAGGCTGACGGGTTGGCGGGCGCGTTGGCAGGGGTCTGGCTCATGCGGGTCTCCTGGGCTGACTCGAAGGGCTTGGGCGGTTTGTGTCCGGTCTCAATGCAAGCGCTTAGTGCGCATGGGGTGCGCTGGGGTTCATGCCCAAACGGCTCAGCAGGTCCACATCGGCTTGGGTGTCGGGGTTGCCCGTGACCAGCAGTTTGTCGCCGTAAAAAATGGAGTTGGCACCGGCCAAAAAGCACAGGGCTTGCACCGCGTCGCCCATTTGTTGACGACCGGCCGACAAGCGCACACGCGCCTTGGGCATGGTGATGCGGGCCACGGCAATCATGCGCACAAAGTCAAAGGGGTCGATGGGGGCTTGGTTGGCCAAGGGGGTGCCTTCAACGCGCACCAGGTTGTTGATGGGCACCGACTCGGGGTAGGGGCTGAGGTTGGCCAGTTCGGCAATCAGGCCCGCGCGCTGGGTGGCGTTTTCGCCCATGCCCACGATGCCGCCGCAGCACACCTTCACGCCCGCATCGCGCACGCGCGACAGGGTGTCCAAGCGGTCTTGGTAGTCGCGGGTGGTGATGATGTCGCCGTAAAAATCAGGTGCGGTGTCCAAGTTGTGGTTGTAGTAGTCCAAGCCGGCATCGCGCAGTTGTTCGGCGTGGCCTTCATTGAGCATGCCCAAAGTGGCGCAGGTTTCCAAGCCCAGCGATTTTACGGTGCGTACCAGTTCGGCCACTTTTTCAATGTCGCGGTCTTTGGGCGATCGCCAGGCCGCACCCATGCAAAAACGTGTGGCGCCGGCTTGCTGGGCGCGCAAGGCGGCCGCTTTGACTTCTTCGGGCTCCATGAGTTTGGAGGCTTCCACACCGGTGTCGTACGAGGCCGATTGCGGGCAGTAGCCACAGTCTTCCGAGCAGCCGCCGGTTTTCACCGACAAGAGTGTGGCGAACTCCACCTGGTTGGGGTTGAAGTTCTCGCGGTGCACGGTTTGTGCGCGAAACAGCAGCTCAGGAAAAGGCAGTTGGAACAGTTCTTCAATCGCTTCAACTGTCCAACGTGGCTCAGGCTTGGCCGCTGGCTTGGCAGCAGGGCGGTGCAGGGTGATGGTGTGTTCGTTGCTCATAAATGCTTTCAGGCGCTGTCGCCGCCGTGGTGATCGGTGTGGGCAGGGGCGTGGGCGGCCGCCTGCACAGGGATGTGGCTGCGCTCTTCTTTGATGCGGTTGTTGGCATCCACAAACACCAGCTTGGGCTCAAAGCCGGCAACCTTGTCTTCGGCCACTTGGGCAAAGGCCGCGATGATGATGAGGTCACCCACCGCCGCGCGGCGCGCAGCCGAACCATTGACCGAGATGATGCCCGTGCCGCGCTCGCCGCGGATGGCGTAGGTGATGAACCGCTCGCCGTTGTTGATGTTCCAGATGTGGACCTGTTCGTTCTCGACCATGCCAGCAGCGTCGAGCAGGTCTTCGTCGATGGCGCATGAGCCCTCGTAGTGCAGCTCGCAGTCGGTCACGGCCACGCGGTGGATTTTGGATTTAAGCAAGGTACGGTACATGGTCTTCTCTTAAGGCGTCTTGGGCACGAGGATGGTGGGCTGGGCCTGGGGCAGGGTTTGCGGGTAATCGCGGCTGAAGTGAATGCCTCGGCTTTCATGCCGGCTTTGCGCACTGCGCACAATCAAATCAGCCACCAACACCAGGTTGCGCAACTCGAGCAAATCGCGGGTGACGTGGAATTGTGAATAGAAATCCTGAATCTCAGCTTTCAGCAGGGCGATGCGGTGTGCGGCACGCTCTAAGCGTTTGTTGGTGCGCACGATGCCCACGTAGTCCCACATGAAGCGGCGCAGCTCGTCCCAGTTGTGGGAAATCACCACGCACTCGTCGGAGTCGGTCACGCGGCTGTCGTCCCACTGCGGCAAGCGCTCAACGGCGGGCAGGGCATGGGCCTGGATGGCCTGAACCGCGGCGCGGGCAAACACCATGCACTCCACCAGCGAGTTGCTCGCCAGCCGGTTGGCGCCATGCAGCCCTGTGCAGGCGGTTTCGCCAATCGCGTAAAGCCCGGCCAAATCGGTCTGGCCGTGCAGGTCGGTGACCACGCCGCCGCAGGTGTAGTGCGCCGCAGGCACCACCGGAATGGCTTGCGTGGCCATGTCGATGCCCAGCTCCAGGCAGCGCGCGTAGATGTTGGGGAAGTGTTCTTTGAGAAAGCTCGGCGGCTGGTGCGAGATGTCGAGGTACACGCAGTCAAAGCCGCCTTTTTTCATCTCGAAGTCTATGGCCCGGGCCACGATGTCGCGCGGTGCCAATTCGGCGCGCTCGTCATGCGCGGGCATGAAGCGGGTGCCATCAGGCAAGAGTAACTTGCCGCCTTCGCCGCGCACCGCCTCGCTGATCAGGAAAGATTTGGCGTGCGGGTGGTACAGGCAAGTGGGGTGAAACTGGATGAACTCCATGTTGCCCACCCGGCAGCCCGCCCGCCAGGCTGCGGCAATGCCGTCGCCCGTGGCGGCATCGGGGTTGGTGGTGTAGATGTAAACCTTGCCCGCGCCGCCTGTGGCCAAAATGGTTTGTGGTGCGGAAAAGGTCACCACCTGGTCGGTGGTTTCGTTCAGGGCATACAAACCCACGCAGCGGGCCGGTTGGTCGCTGGCCCCGAGTTTGCTGGTGGTGATGAGGTCCACCAGGGTGTGGTGCTCAAAAATCGTGATGTTGTCGCAGGCTTTGACCTTGGCCAACAGGGTTTCCTGCACCGCCGCACCGGTGGCGTCGGTCACGTGGACGATGCGCCGCTCGCTGTGGCCGCCTTCACGGGTCAGGTGCAAGTGGCCCTCTTCGGTGGAAAACGGCACGCCCAGCTCTTGCAACCAGTGGATGGCCTCGGGGGCGTGTTCCACCACAAAGCGGGTGGCATCGACATCGCACAAGCCAGCACCAGCCACCAGGGTGTCTTGCACGTGCGACTCAAAGGTGTCGCCCTCGCTCATGACGGCCGCAATGCCACCTTGTGCCCAGCGGCTTGAGCCGTCGTTCATGGGGCCTTTGGTGAGGATGGCCACACGCTGGGTGGGCGAGAGCAGCAGGGCCGCACTCAGGCCAGCCAGGCCACTGCCCACAATCAGCACGTCAAAATGTTTCACAGAATTTGGCACAGGCTCGTCCAGCTAAGCATCCTGGACTCAGGATGGGGTGTACGCCAAGCGTACGTAAATGGGGGCAAAGGCCTCGGCTTGGGTGATTTCAATCAAGGTTTCCTTGGCCAACTCCAAGAGGGCAATGAAGGTCACCACCAACACAGGCACGCCTTGTTCGGGGCTGAAGAGCTTTTCAAACGGCACAAAGCGCTGACCTTGCAGACGGCGCAGCACGATGCTCATGTGCTCGCGCACCGAGAGTTCTTCGCGGCTGATTTTGTGGTGCTGCACCAGCTTGGCCCGCTTGAGGATGTCGGCCCAGGCCTGGCGCAGGTCCACCACATGCACATCGGGAAAGCGCGGCTGCAGCGACTGCTCGATGAACACCTGGGCGCGGATGAAGTCACGCCCGAGTTGCGGCACGTTGTTCAGGCGCGCAGCGGCGAGTTTGATTTGTTCGTACTCCAGCAAGCGGCGTACCAACTCTGCGCGGGGGTCTTCCACCTCGTCGCCATCGGCCGATTTTTTCGGCGGCAGCAGCATGCGCGACTTGATCTCAATAAGCATGGCCGCCATGAGCAGGTACTCGGCAGCCAGCTCAAGGTTGTGGTTGCGGATTTCATCCACATAGCTCAGGTACTGGCGGGTCAGACCCGCCATGGGGATGTCCAAAATATTGAAGTTTTGCTTGCGGATCAGGTAGAGCAGCAAGTCAAGCGGCCCTTCAAAGGCCTCCAAAAACACCTCCAGCGCATCGGGCGGGATGTAGAGGTCGGTGGGCAGCGCAAACAGCGGCTCGCCATACAGCTTGGCCACCGCCACGTGGTCTACCACCTCAGGCATGGCTGCGCCTGGCGTTGGCGGGAGGCCCTCGGCCTGCGCCAAATCCACCAAAGCTGGCAAGTTGTCAGCGCTTGAATTCATGATTTGCTACGAAATCAGGAGCTGAAGGGCACGTGTCGGCAAGGCTTAGAGCAGTATTTAATGCTCAGTGCTGCCGTAAACGTAAGGTTTTTGCGCCACTTGGCCAGCCTGGATATCGGCACTGAGTTGGCGGTCAATCTGCTTGTCCCACAACAAACCACGCCCCTGGCGCTGCTGGGCTTCGAGCTCGGGCTTGGCAGCCTTGAGCTGGTTGATGAATTGGGTGGCGTCAGACTGGTAGTCAGGGCGGCGAAAGATGTTCATCCTGCCATTTTAAGGCTTGCCAGCGCCCTTGACCTGCCAATGAGGCCTGGGCGACTTAAGGGGGCGGCAAGACGGCGCGCAAGGCCTGATTCAGGTCTGGTTGCCAATCTTGGCCCAGCATGGCGGCGTTGAGACCCAGCCGCTGGGCAATGTCCAAGGGTTGGTGGGCCAAACCGCACAGCACCACGCGGCGTTGGTCTTGTTTGAATTGTCGGATCAGGTCGCGCAGGGTGTCGGTGCCAGAGGAGTCGAGGTAAATCACCCCTGAAAAATCCAAAACCAAGGTGGGCTGTGGGGTGGTGCTCAGCCGCTCGGTGAGGTGCACCGCCCCAAAAAACAGCGCGCCTTGCAGCTTGAACACACCCACCTGGTCCTCATGGCCCTGCAGGGCTGGCAGCTCTGCCGCGCTGATGGCCTCGCAGCGCGAGAGGCTGGCAATGCGGTAAATGAAGGTCAGCGCTGCGGCAATCAGGCCCACCTCCACCGCCACCGTCAGGTCCACCACCACGGTGAGCACAAACACCGCCAACAGGGTCAGGCGGTAGGGCAGACGGTAGCGTTTGAGGCGGGCAAACTCGTGCCATTCGCCCATGTTCCAAGCCACAAACAGCAAAATCGCCGCCAGGGTGGGTAGGGGCACATGCGAGGCCAGGGGCGCAGCCACCAGCATGATGGCCAGCAAGGCCAGCGCGTGCACCATGCCGGCCACGGGCGAGGTGGCGCCACTTTGCACGTTCACCACGGTGCGGGCAATGGTGCCGGTGGCTGGCATGCCGCCCACAAAGGGGGTGACCAGGTTGGCCACACCTTGGGCCAGCAGCTCTTGGTTGGGGTCGTGGCGGGTGCGCGCCAGGCCGTCTGCCACCCGCGCGCACAAGAGCGACTCGATGGCGCCCAGCAGCGCCAGGGTGGCTGCGGGCACGAGCAGCACACGCACCTGGTCCAGCGCCACGTCGGGCCACTGCCAGCTGGGCAGGCCCGAGGGAATCTCGCCAAAGCGGCTGCCCAAGGTGTCCACAGGCAGGCCCAGCAGCGCTGTCAGGCTGGAGGCCAACACCAAGGCCACCACCGAGCCGGGCATCACCGAGAGGCTGCGCACCAGGCTGATGGGGCCTTTGCTCCACTGTCGGCTCAAGCGTTGCCACAGCACCATCACCGCCAAACTGCCCAGGGCCAGGCCCAGGGCGTGTGGGTTCCAGCTGGGCAGCGCGCGGTGAAGGGCGCCCAGCATGCCGGCAAAGTCAGCAGGCATCTGGGTGATGTGTAGACCCAAGAGGTCTTTGACTTGCGAGAGCGCAATCAGCACCGCGATGCCGTTGGTAAAGCCGATGATCACCGCCACCGGGATGAAGCGGATCAGGCTGCCGAGTTTGAACAGGCCCATGAACATCAGCATCACGCCCGACATGGCGGTGGCCAAAATCAAACTGCCCACACCGTAGCGCGAGACGATGCCGTACACGATGACGATGAATGCTCCGGCTGGCCCGCCAATTTGCACCGGGCTGCCACCCAAGGCTGAGATGAGAAAACCCGCCACGATGGCGGTGTACAAACCGGCCTGGGGCGTGAGGCCACTGGCCATCGCAAAAGCCATGGCCAGGGGCAGGGCCACCACGCCCACGGTCATGCCAGCCACCACGTCTTTGACCAGACGCGTGCGGTTGTAGTTGTGGGCAATCTCCAGCAGCGCGGGTTTGAAGTGAAAGTTCATCGCGCGCTGTGGGGTTGTTAGCTCACCCGCATGCCAGGTTGCGCACCAGGCCAGGGTTGCAGCACATGGATGCCGGGCTGGGTGCCTTCGTCGGCGTGGCTGGCAGCCAGCACCATGCCTTCGCTCAGGCCAAATTTCATTTTGCGTGGCGCCAGGTTGGCCACCATCACCGTGAGCTTGCCCACCAAATCAGCGGGTTGGTACATGCTGGCAATGCCTGAAAACACGTTGCGTGTTTGGGGTTGGCCATTCGCGTCTTTTTCACCCACATCAAGGGTCAAGCGCAGCAGCTTGGTGGAGCCTTCCACCGCTTCACAAGCCAAAATTTTTGCGATGCGCAGGTCAATCTTGGCAAAGTCTTCAATGCCTATGGTGGGTGCGATGGCCTCGCCGCCCGGGGCGTTGGGGTCAACTGGCGTTGCCTCTTTCTTCGCAGGCTTCTTGGCGTCTGCTCCTTTTTTAGGAGCATCTTTCTCAGGCTCTGTGCCGGCTGGAGGCTCAAACAAGGCTTCAAGCTGCTCGGGCAACACGCGCTGCATCAGGTGCTGGTAGGGCGCGATGCGTTGCACCGGGCCGGGGTGCTGCCAGGTACTCATGTCCGAGCCCACAAAGGCTTGCACCGATTGCGCCACGCCTGGCAAGACGGGGGCCAGGTAGCGGGTGAGCATGGCAAAGGCGTTGATGAGCACCGAGCACACCTGGTGCAGGGCCTGGTTGTTGGCGGGGTCTTTGGCCAAGTCCCAGGGCTTGAACACGTCGGTGTAAGCATTGACCTTGTCGGCCAGGGCCATGATGTCGCGGGTGGCTTTGCCGAACTCACGCGCTTCATACAAAGCTGCCAAGGGCTCGCTGGCCGCAGCAATCTCATCGAGCAAGACCTGGCCTTGCGGGTCGCAGGCGGGGCTAAGTTGGCCTTCGAAGCGCTTGGTCAAAAAGCCCGCAGCACGTGAGGCGATGTTGACGAACTTACCAATCAAATCGCTGTTGACGCGCAGCATGAAATCTTCGGCGTTGAAGTCGATGTCTTCATTGCGCCCCGAGAGTTTGGCCGCCAAGTAATAACGTAGCCACTCGGGGTTCATCTTCAGGCTCAGGTACTTGAGCGGATCCAGGCCGGTGCCCCGGCTCTTGCTCATCTTCTCGCCGTTGTTCACGGTCAAAAAGCCATGCACAAACACGTTGTCGGGCGTCTTGCGGCCGCTGAAATGCAGCATGGCCGGCCAGAACAAGGTGTGGAAAGTCACGATGTCTTTGCCAATGAAGTGGTACTGCTCGGTATCAGCCGCTGCCATGTACGCTTCAAAGCTGCGCGCATCACCAAACCGTGCCTTGGGGCCACCCTGGTCAAACCAGTTTTTCAGCGAGGCCAAGTAGCCCACGGGCGCATCCAACCACACATAAAAATACTTGCCTGGTGCATCCGGAATTTCAATGCCAAAGTAGGGTGCATCGCGCGAGATGTCCCAGTCGCCTAGCCCTTCGCTTTTCGAGCCATCGGGGTTGGTGCGGATGGTGAACCACTCTTTGATTTTGTTAGCTACCTCAGGTTGCAATTTGCCGTCTTGCGTCCACTTTTCCAAAAACGCCACGCAACGCGGGTCTGACAATTTGAAGAAAAAATGCTCCGAGCTTTTCAGTTCAGGCTTGGCGCCCGACAAGGCCGAGAACGGGTTGATCAAATCGGTGGGCGCGTACACCGCGCCGCAGCTCTCGCAGTTGTCGCCGTACTGGTCTTTCGCGTGGCACTTGGGGCACTCGCCTTTGATGAAGCGGTCCGGCAGAAACATGTTTTTCTGCGGGTCGAAAAACTGCTCGATGGTGCGACTTTCAATCAGGCCGGTTTTTTTCAGGTCGAGGTAAATCTGTTTGGCCAGCGCGTGGTTTTCAGGCGCGTCGGTGCTGTGCCAGTTGTCAAACGCAATGTGAAAACCATCGAGGTAAGGTTTGCGCCCCGCAGCAATGTCAGCCACGAACTGTTGCGGTGTTTTGCCCGCCTTCTCAGCCGCGATCATGATGGGCGCGCCATGCGTGTCGTCGGCCCCCACAAAGTTCACATGCGAGCCACGCATGCGCTGAAACCGCACCCAGGTGTCGGCCTGGATGTATTCCATGATGTGGCCGATGTGGAAATTGCCGTTGGCATACGGCAGGGCGGTGGTCACGAACAGTTGGCGGGGCATGGGAACGTCGTTTATCAGTGTCAATGTGCGATTTTAGTCTTCTGAAGAGCCTGGAATTGCCCATGCCCAAACCCAAAAGCCTGGGCAGTGGATGTTGACGCAGTGAGGTAAAGGAGGAGGCCGAAGGCCGGGGGACACGAACGGAGTCAATATCCGCTGGCCGGGCGATGCTGAGCTTTAGCAAACATCTGCGCCAAGTTATTTGCGAAAACAGGCACGCCGGGTACTCCGCTGCGTTCGTGTCCCCCGGCCTGCGGCCTCCTCCTTTACCTCACTCCGCAGAGCACCCGGCATACCTGTTTGGAGGTGTAGCCTTACTCAAAGCACAGTTGCCAGCCTGCTCAAGTTCCTGGTTTGTGTCTCCATAACTTTCTAAACCAGCCCAATCCCACGATTGACACAAGGCCTAATCCACCTTGGATAGACTAAGGGGTTATTCAGGAGATTTTGATGTCGGTAACCGTTCAAGCGCTCTCAGACGCGCTGCAAACCGTGGTGGACCCCAACACGGGCAAAGATTTTGTGACCACCAAGGCCCTCAAGAACCTGTCGGTCACAGACAACGATGTGTCGTTTGACGTTGAGCTGGGCTACCCTGCCAAGAGCCAGATTCCTGGTTTTCGCAAAGCCCTGATTGCTGCGGCCAAGAGCGTGGCGCCCAATGCCAATGTGTCGGTCAACATCAGCACCAAAGTGGTGGCCCACGCGGTGCAGCGTGGCGTGCAACTGTTGCCACGTGTGAAAAACATTGTGGCTGTGGCCTCTGGCAAGGGTGGCGTGGGCAAGTCCACCACGGCCGTGAACTTGGCCTTGGCCCTGGCGGCTGAGGGTGCGAGTGTGGGTATTTTGGATGCCGACATTTACGGCCCAAGCCAGCCCATGATGATGGGCATCGATGGTCGCCCCGAGAGCGAAGACGGCCAGACCATGGAGCCACTGGAAAACTACGGCGTGCAGGTCATGTCGATTGGCTTTTTGGTCGCCCAAGACGAAGCCATGATCTGGCGCGGCCCCATGGCCACCCAAGCCTTGGAGCAGTTGCTGCGCCAAACCAACTGGAAAGACCTGGACTATTTGATTGTGGACATGCCCCCAGGCACGGGCGACATCCAGCTCACCCTCTCGCAGCGCGTGCCCATGACCGGTGCGGTGATTGTGACCACCCCCCAGGACATCGCTTTGTTGGATGCGAAAAAAGGCATCAAGATGTTTGAGAAAGTGGGCGTGCCCATTCTCGGCTTGGTGGAAAACATGGCGGTGCACATTTGCTCCAACTGCGGTCATGCCGAGCATATTTTTGGCGTGGACGGCGGCAAGAAGATGGCTGCTGAATACGGCATGAGCTATTTGGGCGCGCTGCCGCTCAACATGCAAATTCGCCTGCAGGCCGACAACGGCAAGCCCACCGTGGTGGCCGACCCCGACGGCGAAGTGGCAGGTATTTACAAGGCCGTGGCTCGTCAGGTGGCGGTGGCCATTGCTGCCAAGAACAAAGATTTTTCGAGCAAGTTTCCCTCGATCAAGATCTCCAAAGACACCTGATGAACCTGCTGGTCTCCATGCGCTACCTGGTGGCGCTCGATGAGCACCAGCATTTTGCGCGGGCCGCGCAGGCGTGTTTTGTCACGCAGCCGGCCCTCTCCAACGCCATTCGTGCGCTCGAAGAAGAGTACGGCGCGGTGCTGGTCAAGCGCTCGCGCACCTTCGCGGGTTTCACGCCTGAGGGCCAGCGCATGCTGGCCAGCGCGCGGCGTCTCTTGCATGAGCAAGAGCTGTTGGCGCAAGACTTCAAAAGCAGCCAGGGCAAACCTGCTGGCACCTTGGCCTTAGGGGCGGTGCCTTCGGCCGAGCCGATTGCCGCGCGCTTTGCCGCCATGCTGCAAGCCCGCCACCCTGGCATCCGCCCGGTGGTGCGCATCATGAGCTCGCCCGACATTGAAGCCGGCTTGGAAAACCTCAGCCTGGACCTGGGGCTGGGCTTCACCGACCGCCCGCGCCCAGCTACCTTTTTGGCCCTGCCGCAATACGCCGAACATTATTTTTGGGTCAGCAAAGCGGATACACCAACAAGCCTTAAAACCCAGACAAGCTTGCACATCGGCCAGCCCATGACTTGGCAAGAAGCCGCACAGTCGGCCTTGTGTTTGATGACCCCCGAAATGCACAACCGCCGCATTGTGGACGCGGCCTTTGCCAAGGCCGGCACAACCGTGACCCCGGTGATGGAGACCAGCTCCGTCTTGACCTTGGCACTGAGCCTCATGAGCGGCTCGGTCTCGTGCATCATGCCTGGCGCGCTGGTGGGGGCGTTTCGCGCGCACGCCGAGCTGCAGGCGCGCTCTTTGGTCTCTCCCGAGTTGCACACGCCTGTGGGTTTCATGGCGCTCAAAACCGAGCGTACCCCGCGCACCCTGGACGCCGCCTTGACCCTGGCGCAAGACGCCGCCTGGCTGCGCCACGCCGCTGCCCACAGCGGGTTGCTCGCCGCCTAATTGCCGTCTTGGTAGGCCTTGGCGATTTCTTTGAAGTTGTCTTGCTCGCGTTTGAAGGCCTCGATCAGCAAGGGGTCAAACTGCTTGCCACTTTGCGAAAGTATTTCTGTGCAGGCATCTTCATGCCGCCAAGCTGGCTTGTAAGTGCGTTGGCTGATGAGTGCGTCGTACACATCGGCAATGCACATGATGCGACCCGCCAGTGGGATGTGGATGCCTGCCAAGCCATAGGGGTAGCCTGAGCCATCCCAGCGTTCGTGGTGGTAGCCCGCAATGTCCATGGCGGTGGCCAACAAACTCACCAGGCAGCTGTTTTTCTTTTTTGCCTCATCGAGAATTTGTACACCCAGGGTGGTGTGGGTTTTCATCACCGCCCATTCATCTGAACTTAGTTGCCCATTTTTATGAATGATCTCGTAAGGAACCCTTGATTTTCCGATGTCATGCAGCTGGGTGGTTTTGTACATGCGCTCGATGGCTTGGTCATCCAATTCGCTTTTGTAGATGTTCATGGCTTGGCAGCGCAGGGCCAGTGCCTTGACAAATTGGCGGGTACGCAGGCCATGGGCGTTGGTTTCAATGTCATTGTCGATGGCCAATTCGTAGAGTTTTTTGAGGGTTTGCTCGGTGGAGTTCACGGCATCGTAAAAGCGCACGGTGTTGCCCCCCTCGCTTTTGGACCAATACATGGCTTCATCGGCCCAATCCAAGATGCTTTTTTCTTCAGAAACATCACCGTTAAACACCACCACCCCCAAGCTGGCCAGGCTTTGGTACTGGAGTGGTTTTCGCTCGCCGCCCTCAGTGATTTGCAAGGTGTAAGGTGGTGCCAAAGCGCGCAGTACCTTTTGGGCAATCACCTCAGCTTCACGCCGCGCATCGACCAGGTTGCCTTGCAGTTTGCCCAGCAGCAGTACAAATTCGTCGCCCCCGTAGCGCGCCACGGTGTCGGTTTCGCGCACAGAAGCTTTCAGCCTTTGGCCCACAGCCACCAACAATTGGTCGCCCGCCTCATGCCCAAACTCGTCGTTCAAGCGCTTGAATTTGTCGAGGTCCAGAAACACAGCCGCGCTGTAAGACTCCCAGCGTTTGTTGCTGACGATCATCTGCTTGAGGCGGTCATTGAGCAGCCGGCGGTTGGGCAGGCCAGTGAGGTCGTCGTTGAACGCCAGTTCGTTGACGGCACTCAGGGCGGACGCACTGGCTGCCAGGTTGACCCTGTTTTTTTCAATGATGTCTTTGAGCTTTTCAATCGAGCGGGTCTTGATGAGCTGGTCCCGGTCGTGTTTGCTGATGGTTTGCTTCAAAAAGTCGATCACCTTGTCGCCAGCCTGGATGGTCTCCAAGCTGTTGGTGTGCAGCGTGGTCAAGGCCGACAAGGCCGTGTCGCTCACCACCAAGGCATCTTGCGACGCCATGTAACGTGCCTGCACCGAGGCCAGTGGTGAGATGACCGAGCTGATTTGGTGTTTGGCCTGTTCGATGTCTGCTTTGAGCAAAGCCAGGTTTTGCATGACGTCTGACACGCGACGGCTTTGAGGCTTGATCGGGGCCAATTCAATACCCAATGAGATAAGCGCTTAAACCAGGCCAGCTTGTTCAAGATGTGGACTGGCTGGGCTTGGTTGGGGGTGCTTTTTGGACTTGATCCACCACTTCGCGGGCTTGGTTGGACAGCTTGACGGCCTCCGCAGCAGCGTCTGCGGCCATTCTGGAGGCTGAGGCGGCCTCTGAGGACGCTTGGAGCAGGGACGCTTCGGCCTGGTGTGCAACCGCTGCTGATGCTGCCGCTGCAGCCGCCGCTGCGGCGGCCGCCGATTCGACCGCAGCCAGCGCGGCAGCAACGGCTGCGCTCACAGCAGCCTCCACCACTTTGAAGAGCTGCGGGTTAACTGCCGCCTCCTTGGCGGCAATCATCGCGTTCATGGCGGCAATCTTTGACTGTTCGGTGGACTTGGCGGCGCGTTTGGCCGCCTCTGCGCTGTGGATGGTGAGGTCACTCAAGGTGGACAGGGCCATGAGGTAATTTTTGCTGACCCCTTTGTAGGTGTTGCGTAAATCGGTGAGTTCCGTTCGGAGTTCGGACACCTGTTGTGCAATTTGGTTGAGGGTCAAGGTCATGAAACGCTTTGTAGGGTGGCGCTGGCAGAAGGGCCGTGGAGGCCTGAGCCGATTGAAGCATCGCCCGCGTGCGTCATCACAAACTTGTGGCTGAGCCTTGATGTGCATCAATGATGGGGGCTGCTGCGCTGTCGGCGCCTGGGTAGGAAGGCGGTGATAACGCTTGCTTGGAAATGAGTCGGCACTTGTTGCGTCGCGTCATTTTTGAAATGAATCAAACCATGTGCATAAGCAATTTGACCCTTGTAGGCGTGGCGTGAACACTCGCGCCATCACAAGAGGTCATGCATGAACCACCCCGGACAAGCCAAAGAAACACAAGCCGTGGCCCTGGCCACCCTGGACGACCTGCGCGAACGCATTCGTGCAAAAAGCAAACTCAAAGGCCGCCAGGCTGATGCAAGCTCGCTCTCAGAGGTGCGCGCCCTGATTGGTGAGCGTCCCGCAAACGGCCACCGCCGTGATTTGCTCATTGAGCACCTGCACAAGCTCAACGACGCTTACCGTTGCCTGCACGACCGCCACCTGGTGGCCCTGGCCAAAGAGATGAACCTGCCCATGGCCGAGGTGTACGAGGTGGCCACTTTCTATCACCACTTCGAGGTGGTGCGCGATGGCCATGCCCCGGGTTTGACGGTGCGGGTGTGCGATGGCCTGAGCTGCGAGCTGGCCGGCGCGCAAAATTTGTTGACCCGCTTGCCTGCCATTCTGGGCGCTGAGGTGCGTGTGGTCGCGGCACCTTGTGTGGGCCGGTGTGAGCAAGCGCCTGTTGCCGTGGTGCACCAAAACCCGGTGCTGCTGGCCACGCCTGAGGCTGTGGCTCAAGCATTGAGTGCGGGCCTCACCCAGCACCCATCAAGCCAAGACGCTACGAACTTTGTAGCATCTGACTTGGCTGAGCAAAGCATTTCTCCCCAACCTCAAGCGCAAGAGGTCTCGCCTGGCACCGTGCGTTACGACGCTTACCGCGCGCAAGGTGGCTACGCTTTGGCTGCCGCTTTGAGCAGCGGCGCGCAAGACCCCGAAGCCGTGGTCAAAGCCATGGAAGACTCAGGCCTGCGCGGCTTGGGGGGCGCAGGTTTTCCGGCCGGGCGCAAGTGGCGCATCGTGCGCGACCA
>DKJZ01000020.1 GCA_002454975.1 Hylemonella sp. UBA6679 | reverse complement strand
ACAAAACAGGGGCAAGGTCAATTCGGCGGTCTGATTGTTGACCATCCATCGCGCCATGATGAGCGTCGGTGAGAAGCGAGGATTGATAAGAACTCGGATGAAAAAATCGATGAAGAATGCAACGATGGTCAACTTGGTTGGTGTGAAGTCGCCTTTGAACCAAGCCGTCATGAAGGCGATCATCGCGAAGAGAAACATGATCCCCGCAGCGCCACGCGCTTCACGCTCGTTTAGAACGCGGACAGAATAGTCTGGGTGATCTTCACCGAATTGCAAAAAACTGGCCATTCCCTAAATCCTTACTTTTAATTCTATTTCCGAGTGCCAGATCAACCCTGGTAACAAGACGATTCTCAGATTCTTCATTCAGCTGAATGCTAGGTATCAATGAGAGACCTGACACCAGCAATAAAGAAACTGCTGATCTGTGCCCATGGGTGTATGGTGCTCAGTGAGTTCACTTCCCATCAACTGAAAGTTGTCTCCGAAGACGTGGTGAAGTTGCTGATCGTCGTATCTAACGACTTCCAGGCCGCTGCACTGTAAAGGTCCGTTTGGGCCGAAGGTTGCCATGAGAACATAACCACCAGGCTTAACCGATCGTCGAACTAATTCGACGTAAACCTGACGCGCAACTGGATCGGTCAAGAAATGAAAAACCGCGCGATCATGCCAAAGGTCAAACTTTTTGGATCCAAAGTCGTACTGAGTTACGTCGCCTACATGCCAACCCACCTGTGCTGCTTGTGCCCCGAGACGTTGCTTGGTGAACTCAATGGCAGTACTCGAAATATCTAGCACTGACAGGTCAAGGTAGTGATGATTTAGCAAGTCATCCACCAAGGTGGACTCACCTGCACCAATATCGACGATGGCCGCCGTTTTATCCGGACAAAGTTGCTCAATCAGTCGAAGCGAATCACCTAAATGAGGGGCATACCAACTGACAGCATCAAATTTTTTGTTCCGATAGACGTTTTCCCAGTGGTCAGCTTTTGGCATCAAGATAGTCCTGTCTGATGGTGTCCACGTCATAATATCAGTCATCGCTGATTAAATCTTCCAAATGAAAAAACAGATCTACTTCACCTTGGCCCTGCTTCTGGCTATCCCTTCTGCCATGGCAAACGACAAAGCCAAAATAATCGATGAAATTTCAGGTTATTTAGAGTTTGTGGACTATGGCGGTGGCACCATCTTCCCAGAGCAAATTCCAAAAGGCGAGTACGCCAAGATGATGGTGATTGACGCACGCGATGCTACTCAATATGCCAAAGAGCACATTCCCGGTGCTGTCAACATCGAGTGGCGTCAGGTCTTGGCCAAAAGTGGTGACATCCCTAAGAATAAGCCGGTGCTGATTTATTGCAACACTGGCACTCTTTCAGCACAAGCAGGCTTTGCGCTACGTGTGTCAGGCTGGGAAAACGTCCGTATCTTGCAAGGTGGCTTTTCTGAATGGAAATCCAAAGGCGGGCTTGACGCCAACGCCAAAGCTTCTGGCGCAGCACCAAAGCACTGATGCAAGCGCCTGGGCAGACTGCTGTTTAATCGGTCATGCCTGTTTTTGGTCGTCTCAATCTAATAGCTGTTGCGTTCAGCTTGGCCTTGCACGCCGGGGTTTTCATGCTGACCAGCAGCATCCAATTTGCCAACCTGAGCAAGCCTAAGCAGCCGCCAAAAGAACAGATTGTTCTCCTTCAAGTCTTGCCTGCACCACCAAAGGCTGTACCTCCCCAAGTACAGGAGTCTTCTGTCAAAAGGGAACCCCTGACCACCAAGTCTCAGTCGCCGACTCTAAGCGCTGATACGCCGGTAATATCTCCTACGTCCTCTAAACAACCTGTCAGCATGGCTGCACCGCCTCCGCCTTCTGCGGAGGATTGGGCCTTTGCGGGAAAGTACACAAACAAAAACAGCAAAGGCTATCGGTACAACTGGGGCCAACAGGTGCGCAGCATGATGGGTACTGTTGTCGAAGGGCCTGATCAAGGTTACGTTCGTTTCAGAATTGAAATTGCACCCGACGGGACACTGGCCAAGTTGGAAACCATTTGGACGACGTCCGCAGTGGCCGAGCAACTGGCGCGCAAGGCGGTAGAAAACATGCCGTCACTGCCACCGACGCCAACTGGAAAACCGCTTATTTTTGAGAAAACGATTTCGTTCACGCCCTTCGCATCAGATGATCCGCCGAGCTACAGGGATGACTGCCTGCCGGATCCACCTGTTTTCCGAAACCCGTTTGCGTGGGATGGCAAATCACCACAAACGGTGACAACTCCACCAAAGGCTGAAAAGCTCGATCCACAAGCCATGGAAGAATGCTTACGACAACTTCCCAAGGACTCTGTTGAGGCCGAAATGGCACGTGATAGACGTGAGATGGAACGATGGGGTTGGAATAAGTAAATCTGAACTTGTTAGCAATTCAAAACATCGCCAGAAGCTAATGCTTGCCCGTGCATGCACTAACCCACCCCGCTGAGAAAAATGCCCAGCCAACCGGTATGAATCTATATGAAAACACTGCATATAGGCATCAAGGAGCAAGGCCATGGCTACTAACAACAACTCATCCTCGAACCCACGGGCTGAAAAAATGGGCGACGTGCTGGACGCCCTGTCCAGTGGCATCGCCAAAACCGCAGCCAACGAACCCAAGTTCGAGTCCAAACTGCTGGTTCCAGAGGTCCCGGCCGAACCTGCCCGCGAACTCCTGACCGAAATAATGCTCGCCGATCGGTGGGTGTGTTCAGTTGCACGCCTTCAGCGCTGGCGCACCGTCGGCGAGGGCCCGCAGTACTTGAAGATCGTGGGGAAGGTCTTGTACCGGCTCAAAGACATTGAGGACTATGAAGAAGCCTGTCTGATCCGGAAAGTGCTCTAGGAGTGCACCCAAGGAGGCACCGAACGGGTTGTAAATTGTTCGAACGACTTGGAATCAGTTCGAAATAGTCTTGGCGGCCAAGAACATACGTCATCACAAACCACCTAAGTTTTTAATGGGTAAGCAAATCAAGCACTTGGGGTCCAGTTCATCTTTCTAAATGTTGGGACAGCAATTAGTTGCGTGCAATGTCACGATTACATGATCAGTTGGCTATCACCATGGCTTTTGCAATGATGACGAGTATTCCTACAAAGATTAGAAGAAAAGTAAAACCGATTGCAATCAATACCAGTGGGTTGGTCTTGAAGTCGTCCCCTTGTTTTCGTCCACCTCCGATGCCAATGAAGCTCCAAAGCACTGTCTTTAGCGTGTACAAAATTTGCATACGGCTCCTTTTCATCGGGTTTTCTGCACGTCAAGCTGCATGACGGCTCCGGCCTTATGACCCCAAGCATTTCGAACATAAGTCGCAACGGCAGCGACCTCTGAGTCCGAGAGGGTATGACCAAAGGGCGGCATTCCATAGGGGCGCGGGTTACCTTCAGTGGTGGGTGCGAAACCACCGCTGAGAATGATCCGGACCAGGTTAACGCTTGAATTCATGATGACCGTGCGGTTTCCCGCCAAGGCCGGATAGTCACCACGCCCCTCGCCATGGTCCCCATGGCATTGAGCGCATTGGTTGAGATAGAGACTTTGACCGATTTGCTGGCCCTCCGTGGTGGAGAGCTTCCGGTCTTGTTTTGCATTTTCCTGTCGCGGTAGCTCTTTCAAAAAATGAGCTATGGCTCTCAAGTCCTTTTGATTCAGGTGCTGTGTGCTGCTGAAAACAACCTCTGCCATCGGTCCTAAAGTTGAACTGTGGGCAGTCTTGCCTGATTTGAGTAATTGCATGATTTCTTCAATGGGCCAGTCTTGAAGGCCCGCCTCGGCAGGCGAGGAAAGAGACGGGGCATACCAGTTCTGCATCGGGATCAAACCGCCAGTCAACCCGCGGTTGGATTGGGTGGCACCGAACACGTTGCGTGGCGCGTGACAGGCTTGGCAGTGCCCTAGACCTTTCACCAAATACGCACCCCGATTCCATTCATCGCTCTGCTGCTTCAGCGGCTCGAATGGCTCTGGCGAAAAGAACAGTGCTCGCCATACCGCCAAAGCCGCCTGGGTGTTGTATGGAAATTTCAAAGCATGAGGCCGGTTGGCCTGTTGGACTGGCTGCACACTGAGCAAATAAGCAAACATCGCGTCCGTGTCGTCTCTGGTGATTCGGGTGTACTCCGTGTAAGGAAAGGCGGGATAGAGAAGCCTGCCATCTTTTGAGCGGCCATGGTGCATCGCTTGCCAGAAGTCGGCTGCGGACCAAGCGCCTATTCCTGTCAGTTTGTCTGAGGTGATGTTGGAGGTGAAAACTGTGCCAAAGGATGTGTCAATACCTTTTCCACCGGCAAACGGAAAGCCTCCTCGCGCGGTATGGCAAGCAGCACAGTTTCCAACCTGGACCAAATAGGCACCACGCTGAGCCACCTGCGGTGCCAGAGCCTCGTTAAATGGGCGGTCTTCGATGGAAGGCCCATCCCGGTCTTTTATCCACCCAAGGCAAACAAATCCCCCCAAACATACAACCATGATCACGGCCAAAGTCTTGGCCACTCTCAAACGCAAGACTTTCATCGGAATCCACTCCCACATTCCATGGTCGGTTGAACAGGCAGGCTTCCGACAGGTAAGCCCCGCTTAACTGGCTGCGAAGACAGCCAGGTCGCAACCGCCACAACGTCTTGCGGCGACAGTCGGCGCGCGATTTCCCCCATGCAGTCTGGCGAGCTTGCACGCCGCATGCCGGTGCGCCAAGCACCCAACTGCCCAAGCAGGTAATCGTGCGGTAGACCGAGCAGACCCGGCATGGCGGGAGCCACCCCCGTAATGGCTGCCCCATGGCAGCTCGCGCAGGCGGGTATGCCTCGGGATTCGTCACCGTGACGGACTAGTTGCTCTCCACGGGCCAGCGTCGCTGCGGGCGCTTTGGTGGTCTGCGCTGGCGGGTAGGGAAGGTCCAACGATGCGAAATGGGTCGCGATTTCCATCAGGTACTGGTCAGACATGTGGTCCAGCAGATAAGCCATGGCCGCGTTCTGACGTCTACCGTCTCGAAAGTTGATGAGCTGGTTGTACAAATAACCAGCGGGCTTGCCCGCAATCCTCGGGAAATAGCCGATATTTGTTGCTCGCCCATCCTTGCCATGGCATGTGGCGCATGCCTGCATCCGCTGCCCCATGGAATCAGGTGGTTCAGCCGCCAAGACTGTGCCTTGGTAAAGGCCAAAAAAAAGCAGCCACCATGCTAGACGGCGCGATACAGATAACGATGCAGTTGGACTCATGTTTTGGGGACTCGTGAACGGTTGGGAGCAGTGTCGCGAACAACATCTGATACCGCCAGACTCAGTTAATATTTAAAACACCGTATCAGTTTTTCCGGACTACTGACCCCACCCTGTCCTATGAAAAAGTACGAATTACTTGCCGAGGACATTGAGGCCCTGATCGCTTCAGGGACCATTCAGCCCGGCGAGAGGCTGCCCTCCGTGCGCCAGACCATTACCGCCCGGCACTTGAGCCCGTCAACGGTGTTTGAGGGTCTTTACCGATTTGGCGTTCTCTGCATATTCTGTTCAGCCGTACTTCAGCGCGGTCGCTTTGCCCCAAAACACGCGGTACATGAATACCGTGTAACCGATGATCACCGGCAGCGTGATCGCAACGCCGAAAAAAATCACATTCAGCGACGCGGTGCTTATGGCAGCTTCCCACACTGTCATGCGTCCAATCACGATGTCGGGGAAGATGCTGTAGGCCAAGCCGAAGAAGGCCAGCACAAAAATCAGCACGGTATTGGCAAACACCAGCCAGCCGTAGCCCGCATTGACCAGATTTGGCCGTGTGAGTACCCAACGCATGGTAAAAAGAGCCAAGGCGCACATGAGGGGCACTGGCAGCAAGGCAAACACCTGGGGCATACCGAACCATTTCTCCAACACGCCCGTTTTCACCAAGGGCGTGGCCGCCGAGATGGCCAGCAAGGCAGCCGCCATGGGCCACAGCACAAGCCGCGCCCAGCGCACCGTTTTTTGCTGCAGATCGCCTTCGGTTTTCATGATCAACCAGCCCGAACCCAGCAACACATAAGCGGCGGGCAAGGTGATGGCGATGCCCAGGCTAAATGCCCAGCCCAAGGGCCCATTGGCAAAACCGGTGATGTAGCTGCCCAGCATCCAACCTTGCGACGCACTGGCCATGAGCGAACCGGCAAAAAACGCGCGGTTCCAGAATAGCTTGTAGCGCAGCGGTGCTTTGACCCGGAAGTCGAACGCCACACCGCGCAGAATCAACCCGATCAGCATCACCGCCACGGGCAGGTACAACGCTTGGAGCACCACGCCATGGGCCATCGGAAAGGCGATCAACAACACCCCCACGCCCAACACCAGCCAGGTTTCGTTTGCGTCCCAAAACGGTCCGATGCTCGCGATCATGGTGTCCTTCTCGGCGTCGGTCGCTTGCAAGAGCAGCAAGCCAACGCCCAGGTCGTAACCATCCAAAATCACATAAGCCAGCAGGGACAGCCCCATCACGACCAAGAAAAACAGTGGTATGAATTCAGCCCAGGTCATGGTCGCCTTTCAGTATCAGATTCACAAAGACAAGCTTCATCAAACCCCCGCTTTGCCCAACAGGGCACCCGTCGGCGCATCCTGTCTGTGTTCCTTGGGGTGCTCGGCCATGTACTTCAACACGCCAACATAAGTCACCAACAGCAAGCCATAAACCACCAGGTAAGCCGTCAAGGTGAGCGCAATGTAGGGCGGCGGCAAGGTGGTGGCGGCTTCGCTGGTGCGCATCAAGCCATACACCAGGAAGGGCTGGCGACCGATCTCGGTCACGTACCAGCCCGCCAGCGTGGCGACCCAGCCGGAGAACGCCATGCCCGAGAGCACCCACAGCAGGGGCTTGGGCAGTGTCACTTCTGGCTGCCTGCGCTGACGCCACAAGCGCCAGGCGGTGAAACCGGCGACTAACAACATCAGCGAACCCATACCCACCATCACCCGAAAGGCATAAAACACCGGTGCCACGGGAGGATGCACACCTTCAAATTCGTTGATGCCCTTGACTTCGCCGTCCAGCTCGTGGGTCAGGATCAGGCTGGCCATTTTTGGGATCTTCACCGCGAAGTGGGTGGTGCGTGCTTCTTGGTCGGGAATACCAAAAAGCGTCAGTGGAGCACCGCGCTCGGTCTCCCAAATGCCCTCCATGGCAGCAACTTTGGCCGGTTGGTGCTCCAGGGTGTTAAGGCCGTGCATGTCGCCCACCAGGAACTGCAACGGAATCACGCAAGCAGCAGTGAAGATGGCCGCACGCATGGCTTTGTGGGTGCCGCTTGTGGCGCTGCCTTTGAGCAATTGCCAAGCGCACAGACCAGCGATCAAGAACGAAGCGGTCAGTGCCGAGGCGAGCAACTTGTGGGCAAACCGGTAAGGAAAGGAGGGGTTAAAAACCACCGCCAGCCAATCGGTGGGGATGAATTGGCCGTTGACGATTTCGAAACCTGCCGGGGTGTGCATCCAGGAGTTCAGGCTCAAAATCCAGAAGGCCGACATGGTGGTGCCAAACGCGACCAAAAAAGTGGCAATCAAGTGCACCCGCTCGCTTACCCTGCCGCGACCAAAGAGCATGATGCCCAGAAAGCTGGCCTCCAGGAAAAACGCCGTCAGCACCTCATAGCCCAGCAGCGGCCCTGAAATATTGCCCGTGCGCTCCATGAAACCCGGCCAATTGGTGCCGAACTGGAAACTCATCACAATGCCCGAAACCACGCCCAACGCAAAGGTGAGCGCAAACACCTTGGTCCAAAAATAGTAGGCCTCTTCCCAGGCCACATCCCGGCTGCGGGCAAAGCGCAAACGGAAGAACAGCAAGAACCAGCACAGCGCGATGGTGATGGTGGGGAACAGGATGTGAAAGCTGATGTTCGCGGCAAACTGGATGCGAGAGAGGATGAGTGCGTCGATGTCCATTGTGGCTTTCTTTGAGGGTCAGGCGCTGTCGCGTTTCTGGCTGATGGTCGGTGCTTTGCTGCCTTGACTGATCACGCGCTGTTCGTCGCGCGCCCTTCTGGATCATGGCAAGTGGCGCATGCCTGCATCCGTTGCCCCATGGACTCAGGTGGTTCAGCAGCCAAGACTGTGCCTTGGTAAAGGCCACAAAAAAGCAGCCACCATGCAAGACGGCGCGATACAGATGACGATGCAGTTGGACTCATGTTTGGTGGACTAGTGAACGGTTTAGAGCAGTGTCGCGAACAACATCTGATACCACCAGACTCAGTTAATCTTTAAAATACCGTATCAGTTTGATTAAATCTCTGACCTACCCTTCATATGAAAAAATACGAATTACTGGCCGAGGACATTGAGGCCCTGATCGCTTCAGGGACCATTCAGCCCGGCGAGAGGCTGCCCTCCGTGCGCCAGACCATTACCGCCCGGCACTTGAGCCCGTCAACGGTGTTTGAGGCCTATTACCTGCTGGAGGCGCGAGGACTGGTCGAGGCACGACCACGCTCGGGCTACTTCGTGAAGAGTCGGCCCGCCTTGCGCAACGAACCACAGGCCGCCAAACCTGCCCCAGAGCCACGGGAGGTGGTCGTCAACGACTTGGTGTTGGAAGTCTTGGGCGCGGGGCACGGGCTCGATGTGGTGCCTCTCGGATCCGCTTTTCCCAACCCACATTTGTTTCCAGTTGCCCGACTTGGACGCAGCATGGGCGCCGCTCTTCGAGAAATGTCACCAGCCCAATTGCTGGAAGACCTAGCACCGGGGAACGCGGAGTTACGCCGCCAAATTGCGGTGCGCTACATGGGCAACGGGGTCGCCGCCAGCTCAGAGGAAATTGTGATCACCAGCGGTGCAATGGAAGCGCTGAACTTGTGCCTGCAAGCCGTCACCCAAGCAGGTGATGCCGTGGCCATCGAGTCCCCAGCCTTTTATGGCTGTCTGCAGGCGCTTGAACGTTTGAAGCTGAGGGCGGTGGAGGTCGCTACCCACCCCCGCGATGGCATTCAACTTGACTCGCTAGAAGCCGTGCTCAAACGCGAGCGCGTAAAGGCCTGCTGGTTCATGCCCAACTTCCAGAACCCTTTAGGTGCACTCATGCCCTTGGAGAACAAGCGCAAACTGGTCCACTTACTTTCGCAAAAGGGTATCCCGTTGATCGAGGACGATGTGTATGGTGAGTTGTACTTTGGCGTGCGGAGGCCGCCACCGGCCAAAAGCTTTGACAAGGACGGCTGGGTGTTGCACTGCAGCTCGTTTTCCAAGAATCTGGCACCCGGGTATCGGTTGGGATGGACGGCTGCAGGCCGTTATGCGCGCACCGTGGAGCGGCTCAAACTTTCAAGCACCTTATCTGTCTCGGTACCCGTGCAATTGGGCATCCTGAGTTACCTGCAGGAAGGTGGTTACGACAAGCACCTGCGCTTGTTGCGCGAGACGCTCAGCGCGCAGCGTGACGTGGCGCTTCAAGTCATTGCCAAGCATTTTCCGGCAGGCGTTCGGGTTACACAGCCCGAGGGCGGCTACTTTTTGTGGGTGGAGTTACCGCCTGGTTTGAATGCCCTAGAGCTTCAGCGCCTGGCCTTATCTCAAAACATCAGCATCGCTCCAGGACAATTGTTCTCTGCGGACCAGCGATTCAGCCACTTCATTCGACTCAATTTCGGACACCCCTTGGCGGGGCAACTCGGGCCAGCGCTCAAGGCACTGGGAAGACTGGTACACGCTTTGGCAAAGTCAATACGACGAGATTGATCAGCAACTGGTTGGGTCGTTTGATCGCCAACTGAGTCTGGCGCGTATGGGCCAAGTGGCGCACATTGGACAACCCTTTACATGCGCCAATGAAAGTCATCCACATCCATCGGGAATGCTTTCTGGGCTCTGGTCAACCGCTGCTCATTTGGAAAGGCCACCATCCATGCTGGACGTTTATTGCTTGTGCGCAGCTTGGTGCGCAATCTGCCGCAAAATCAAGGCGGAATTTGATGACTTATCCACTGAAGGCTTTAACTTGCATTGGGTGGACGTTGAAGACCAAGCTGATTCATTGGCGGACCTTGAGATCCTGACTTTCCCAACCATAGTCATTGCTAACTCGGCGGGGAAAATCTTCTTTGCGGGACCCATCGAGCCGCGTTTGACTCATCTTCAGCGTCTTCTTCAATCCATGGATTGGAGGGTTTCAGATGTAAAGCAATCTCAGGATTGGGAAGACTTTGTGCTTGCGATCAGAAAAAGTGGCAAGTTACAACTCAACCCTGTTCTGCCGAGGCCATAACGATAAAAATTCATCTAACCAACTGCGACGCTTGTAGTGCTTCCCACACCGAAGAAATTGAAGAATCTTCTGGTGGGCAGAATCAATAAAAACAGCAAGAAATTGGTACGGTAAAAATTCAGGTTTTGAACTGGCTAAGTCAAGAGGTTTTGAGCAGAAAGCCGTCTCAACAGTTCGACCGCCCTTTGAAAGGGTGACTTTCTTCAAGATCGGGGAAAGCTTTAAAAGAAAAAACTCAATCAGATCAACAGCTTGCAAACAGGCGTTTGAAGGATTGAAATATTGAAAGAAGTCACTGGCGGAAACGGAGGGATTCGAACCCTCGATGAGGCTCTACACCCCATACTCCCTTAGCAGGGGAGCACCTTCGGCCACTCGGTCACGTTTCCTAGAGCTCAATTATGGCATGAAACGCGAGGGTTTCAGGCTTTGGCTTGGTCCAGATCGAAGGCTTTGTGCAGGGCACGCACGGCCAGCTCCATGTACTTCTCGTCGATGACCACGGAGGTCTTGATCTCCGAGGTGGAAATCATCTGGATGTTGATGCCTTCTTCGCTGAGCGAGCGGAACATCTTGCTGGCCACGCCCACATGGCTGCGCATGCCGATGCCCACAATGCTCACCTTGGCAATGCGGGTGTCGCCCTGCACTTCTTGTGCGCCCAGCGCGGGGAGCACTTTGTCTTTGAGCAGGTCGATGGTCTTGGCGTGGTCGGCGCGGTTGACGGTGAAGCTGAAGTCGGTTTTGCCGTCTTTGGAAATGTTCTGAATGATCATGTCCACTTCGATGTTGGCATCGGCCACGGCGCCCAAGATTTGGTAGGCAATGCCGGGTTTGTCGGGCACGCCCAACACAGAAATTTTGGCTTCGTCGCGGTTGAATGCGATACCGGACACAATGGCTTGTTCCATTTGCTCGTCTTCCTCAAAGGTGATCAGGGTGCCCGACTGGGCTTCTTCGTTCAGGTCGATGTCCCACGGCGTGAAGCTCGAAAGCACACGCAGGGGCACTTTGTATTTGCCAGCAAATTCCACCGAGCGGATTTGCAGCACTTTGGAGCCCATGGAGGCCATCTCCAGCATCTCTTCAAAGCTCACGGTGTGCAGGCGACGTGCCTCGGGCACCACCCGCGGATCGGTGGTGTACACGCCATCCACGTCGGTGTAAATCAAGCACTCGGCAGCTTTCATGGCGGCAGCCACGGCCACGGCCGAGGTGTCGCTGCCGCCGCGGCCCAAGGTGGTGATGTTGCCGTTGTCGTCCATGCCCTGAAAGCCAGTGACGATGACGACCTTGCCAGCGGCCAAATCAGCGCGCACTTTGGCGTCGTCGATCGACTCAATGCGGGCCTTGGTGTAGGCGTCATTGGTGCGGATGGGCACTTGCCATCCCGCGTAGCTCACCGACTGCATGCCCTCGGCTTGCAAGGCAATGGCCAGCAAGGCACTCGACGCTTGCTCGCCGGTGGCGGCCAACATGTCGAGCTCGCGGCTGTAGGCCGAGTCGGCTTTGGCCGGGGCCAGCTCTTTGGCCAAGCCCAGCAAGCGGTTAGTCTCGCCACTCATGGCGCTGGGCACCACAACCATTTGGTGGCCCGCACGTGCCCACTTGGCCACGCGTTTGGCGACATTGCGGATGCGCTCGGTCGAGCCCATCGACGTGCCGCCGTATTTATGAACAATCAATGCCATGTTGGTAAAAAATTCAGAGCAAAACCTGTGGATTGTACCAAGCCAAACCATCTTTGTTGCGCTGCACAAACCCCTCACCCACTTTGAGGTGAATCTGGTGCCCACGGGTGCGGCAAGCCTCAATTTGAACCATCAAAGCAGCCAGCTGGGCCGCACTGGGGATGCAGGCGTGGTCTAGTTTGAGCCAATGGCGCAACACATTGGCCTGACGCGCAGAACTCAGACCCTGCAAACCCGCAAGAGACACGCCGGCTTCTACGCGCAGGGCCAGCAGGTCTGACGCGGCCACCTCATCGAGCAAGGCCTGGGCCTGCGCAGCATGGGCTGCGCTGCGGGCAATGGTGTCGCGAAACGCAGGAAACGCCCCCTCCCACGCAGGGAGCAAGCGGGCGCGGATGCGGTTGCGGGTGTAATGCTCATTGGCGTTGGTGGGATCGGTCACACAACCTTGCCCCACCTCGTGCAGGTAAGCGCGTAAATCAGCGCCGGGCACCTGCAGCACAGGGCGGTAAAAATGCACGCCACCACGCAGCCACTGCGCCGGCATGCCGCTCAGGCCAGCCAGCCCCGCACCGCGGCTCAGGGCCAGCATGACAGTCTCTACTTGGTCGTCGGCATGCTGGGCAATAGCTACAGATTTGATAGCTAGACCTTCAACACCATCAAGGCATAGCGCATCAAAAGCCTCATAACGCGCGCGACGCGCAGCATCTTCAGGGCTTTGGCCTGGCGCTGGGTGAGCCCGCACTTTGGCCACGCGCAAGGGTACGCCCAGGCGAGCACACAACGCTTGGCAATGCGCCTCAAAATCTGCCGCAGCCGCTTGCAACCCATGGTTGACATGCAGGGCCAGCACTTGGCCGGGCCAGCGCTGGGCACACAGCAGCAAAAGTGCGGTGGAATCGGCCCCGCCGCTCAAGGCCACGGCCAGCGGCAGCTTGGGCGCGAAGGCCCCAAAAGCTTGTGTCAGGCTGGGGGGCATGGCAGGCGTGAAGCGGGTGTCATAGAGCCAGCCTCATGGTGTGAGGGCTACCCTGCCCCTCACATCATTTGCTGCTGGCGCGGGTGTCGTTGAAGCGCCCGTAGCTTTGCAAGCGCTCGTAGCGGCGCTCCAACAGCTCTTTGGTCTTGAGGTCGGCCACCTGACGGTAAGCCTCGGTCAGGGCGCGCTTGAGGTAAGCGGCCATCTGCTTGGGGTCGCGGTGTGCGCCGCCCACGGGTTCGTTGACGATTTTGTCCACCAAGCCCAAGGCCTTGAGGCGGTGTGCTGTGATGCCCAAGGCCTCGGCGGCGTCTTGGGCTTTGTCAGCGGTTTTCCACAAAATGCTGGCGCAGCCTTCAGGGCTGATGACCGAGTAAATCGAGTACTGCAGCATCAACAGCTGGTCGCCCACAGAGATGGCCAAAGCGCCACCCGAGCCCCCCTCACCAATGATGGTGGTGATGATGGGCACCTCAAGTTGGGCCATCTCGAAAATATTGCGCCCAATGGCCTCGGACTGGCCGCGTTCCTCGGCGTCAATGCCGGGGTAAGCACCGGGCGTGTCCACAAAGGTGAACACCGGCAGCTTGAATTTCTCGGCGGTCTTCATCAGGCGCAAGGCCTTGCGGTAACCCTCGGGCTTGCTCATGCCAAAGTTGCGCGCGCTGCGCTCTTTGGTGTCGCGCCCTTTTTGCTGGCCCAGCACCATGCAAGGGGTGCCGTTGAAGCGTGCCAGGCCGCCCACAATGCTCAGGTCGTCGGCGAAATGGCGGTCACCGTGCATCTCGACAAAGTCGGTGAAGATGTCGTCGATGTAATCCATGGTGTACGGACGCTCGGGGTGGCGCGCGATCTTGGTGATCTGCCACGGCGTGAGGTCGCTGTAGACGTCTTTGGTGAGTTGCAGGCTCTTTTTGCTGAGCTGCTCAATCTCGGCAGAGATGTCCACCGCCGACTCGTTGTGCACGTAGCGCAGCTCTTCAATTTTGCTTTCCAGCTCGGCAATCGGTTGCTCGAAGTCGAGGAATGTTTTTTTAGCCACCCGTGCTCTCCTTGTTCAAACGGATGCGCGAACGCACACCCAGGGTGCGGTGCTCAATAGTCCACCGGCACCGGATCCAGACTGCGCCAAATATACCAAGTCGCCACGCTGCAATAAGGCGCCCAGGCTTGGGCCACTTCGCGCGCATCGCTGCGGCTGACCACCTCGCCCGAAAAATAATTGTGGCTGATGCCATTGATCAGCCCCACATCGTCAAGTGGCAAAACATTGGGACGCATGAGGTAGAAGATGAGAAACATCTCGGCCGTCCATCGCCCAATACCGCGGATGGCCACCAGCTCGGCAATGATGGCCTCGTCGTCCATGCTGGCCCAGTCGGTCACGTGCAGCTGGCCATTGTCAAAGTGCAGCGAGAGGTCCACCAGGTATTCCACCTTGCGCGCACTCAAACCTGCGGCGCGCATGGCATCCACCCGCAACTTGAGCACCTGCGCAGGCTTAAGCGTGCCTTTGGCCGCACCGCGTTGCTTGGGCAACAGCTCGACAAAACGCTCCCAGACGGTTTGCGCGGCTTTGACAGAAATTTGTTGTCCCACAATGCTGCGCGCCAAGGTGGTGAAAGCGTCCCCCCGGGTTTGCAAACGCGCATCGCCATGCTCGGGGATGATGCGCTTCATCACGCGGTCTTTGCTGATGAGGTGGGCACACGCCTCGTGCCAGTAGTCGGGCGTGGCCAGTTCGGGCACCAAGCTCATGCCGCGGCTTCCCAAGTGGTGCCAGCAGCGCTGTCTTTGAGCACAATGCCTTGGGCCAGCAAGTCTTGGCGAATCTGGTCCGCCAGGGCAAAGTTTTTAGCGGCTTTGGCCGCCGCACGTTCGGCAATTTTTTGCGCAATGGCCGCTTCGTCCAGGCCTGCACCGGCTTGCAAAAAGTCTTGCGGCTTGCCTTGCAACAAACCCAGGCAGCCACCGAGCTGCTGCAGCAATGCTGCGAGTCCGCCACTGCGGGTTTTGTTGACCTCGCCGGCCAACTCAAACAACACCGCCACGGCTTCGGGCGTGCCAAAGTCTTCGTCCATCGCGGCTTTGAAGCGCTGCGCAAAGGGGGATGCCCAGTTCAGGGGTTGCGCCAACACCGCAGCATCGGGCGCGACCAAATTCAGCGCGGTGTAGAGCCGCTTCAAGGCGTTGCGCGCGTCATCCAGGTGCGCATCGCTGTAGTTGAGTGGGCTGCGGTAGTGCGCGCGCAAAATAAAAAAGCGCACGGTCTCGGCATCGAACTTGGCCAAGATCTCGCGGATGGTGAAGAAGTTGCCCAAAGACTTGGACATCTTCTCGTTGTCCACCCGCACAAAGCCGTTGTGCATCCACACATTGGCCAGCGGCTGGCCGTTGGCGCCTTCGCTTTGCGCGATTTCATTCTCGTGGTGGGGAAACTGCAAATCAGCCCCACCGCCGTGGATGTCGAAATGTTCACCCAACAACGCACAGCTCATGGCTGAGCACTCGATGTGCCAACCCGGGCGACCGCTGCCGTAAGGGCTGGCCCACTTGGCCTCGTCAGGCTCGGTGGCTTTGGCAGATTTCCACAGCACAAAGTCCAGCGGGTCTTGCTTGTCACCCAACACGGCCACGCGCTCACCGGCGCGCAGTTCATCCAAAGACTTGCCCGATAACTTGCCGTAGCCCTCAAACTTACGCACCGCGTAATTCACGTCGCCACCCTCTGCGCGGTAGGCCAGGCCTTTGGCCTCTAACTTAGCGATGACATCGAGCATTTGCGGCACATAGTCCATGGCGCGTGGCTCGTGGGTGGGGCGCTCAATGCCCAGGGCATCGGCGTCTTCGTGCAGCGCTTGCACCATGCGGTCAGTGAGGCTGCGGATGGTCTCGCCATTGTCTAAAGCACGCTTGATGATCTTGTCGTCAATGTCGGTGACATTACGCACATAAGTCACGCGCAAACCGCTGGCCTTGAGCCAACGCTGCACCACATCAAACGACACCATGGCGCGCGCGTGGCCCAGGTGGCAGTAGTCGTACACCGTCATGCCGCACACATACATGCGCACGTGGCCAGGCTCGATGGGGGTCAAGACCTCCGGCACACGGCTTAAGGTGTTAAATATTCGCAAACTCATGGGTAGTTCAATGGATTGCGCCATCACAAAAGCTATCGAAAACGTAGCATGATGGCGCTAGAATAAAAATGAGTATAAGCGTTGAGATCCGAGACAAGGTTCAGCGCAGACCAACAATTTATTCATGGCAAACACACATCCTATGGCTATTTTTCGGGCATTCACACTGCTGGTCTTGTTTTGCTGCGGTGCAGCCTTGGCTGACGACTACAACGCTGTCACCCAGCTGATGCGTTCGGGCAAGCTCAACGAAGCCCAAGTGTTGGCTGACCAGTACCTGGTCAACAAGCCCCGCGACCCGCAAATGCGCTTTCTTAAAGGTGTGATCCAGCGCGACAGCGGCAAAACCGCTGAGGCCATCACCACCTTCACCCGCTTAACTGAAGACTACCCCGAGCTGCCTGAGCCCTACAACAACCTGGCCGTGCTCTACGCCAGCCAAAACCAGTTTGACAAAGCGCGCCTTGCCTTGGAAATGGCCATCCGCACCAACCCAAGCTACGCCACGGCCCATGAAAACCTTGGCGATGTCTACGCCAAACTCGCCGGCCAGGCTTACAACAAAGCCTTGCAACTCGACAGCAGCAACACCGCCGTGACCCCCAAGCTGGCCTTGGTGCGTGAGCTTTTCAACCCCTCGCCTCGCCGCACGGACATGCCTGGCAACGAGCCGGCCGTGCCTGCGGCACCGGCTGCCGCACCCGCACCCACCAGGTCGGCCCCAGCTGTGACTGCACCTGCCTACACCGCACCCGCTGCGGGTTTGACCCCTGCGCCGCTGGCACCCATGCCAGCCGCCCCAGCTCGCGGTGGTGTGGTGGAGCTGGCCTCAGCTTCTGCACCCATGGTGCTGGAGTCTTCTAGCCGCAGCCCCGCTGTGGCATCGGACAAAGCAGGTACCACGGCCGAGGTGGACGCTGCCGTGCGTGCCTGGGCCGCCGCTTGGTCTGAGAAAGATGTGCGGGCTTACCTGGCTGCCTACGGCCGCGATTTTGTGCCACCCAATGGCTTGTCGCGTAGCGAGTGGGAAAGCAAGCGCGACAGCCTGATTGCCACCAAGCGCTCCATCAGCGTGAAACTCTCCAAGGTCAAAGTGAGTGTCAATGGCAACAAAGCCACCGCCCAATTTGTACAAGACTACAAGGCCGACAAGGTGGTCTCGGTCAAGCAAAAAACCCTCTGGCTGGCCAAAGCCGGCGGTCGCTGGCTGATTGTGAAAGAATCCTGAGCATCTGCTTAACTCCCGTGCGCCGCTTGCCACCCTGGTGAGCAGGCGCCCAGCCCGATGGAACGATTGAAGACCGCGCTCACGAGCCTGCTCTGCGTCACCCTCCTGCTGCCCTTGGCCCAAGGGCAAACCATCGCTCCCTCCGCCCCTGGCCCAGCCCCAGCGCAGGCCAACGCTGCGGCCTCACTCAACGACAGCGAAGCCCGGCTGCTGGAGATTTACCGCCTAACCGCTGCAGGCCAAAGCGCGCAAGCCTTGGACAAGGCCGCCCGCTTGGCCCGCGACTACCCCAACTTCCAGCTGGCCCAACTGGTCTATGGCGATTTGTTGTTGGCGCGGGCGCGCCCTATCAAACAACTGGGCGATGTACCCGACCCCTTGGTCAGCGCCCGCTCGGATGCGCTTGACGCTCTGCGGGAAGAATCGCGCCGCCGTGTCAAAGCCCATACCGAACGCCCGCCCGGGGGCAGCATTCCGTCGGCGTTTGTGAACCTCTCGGATGCGAACCGGCACGCCATTGCCGTGGACGCCACCAAATCGCGCCTGTATCTGTTTGAAAACAACAACCAGCGGTTGCGTTTGGTGGCTGATTTTTATGTCTCGGTGGGCAAGCTTGGCACCGAGAAAAACGTACGCGGCGATTTGCGCACACCCGTTGGGGTTTACTTCATCACCGGCACCCTGGACCCCAAGCAGCTGCCCGAGTTTTACGGCGCCGGCGCCTTGCCCATCAACTACCCCAACATGCTCGATGTGCGGCGTGGCAAAACTGGCAGCGGCATTTGGTTGCATGGCACGCCCCCCAACCAGTACGCCCGCGCACCTCTGGCCACCGATGGTTGCCTGGTGCTGTCCAACGACGACCTGAGCTACTTGCTCAAGACTGTGGCCACAAAAACCACGCCGGTGCTCATCACGCGAACCATAGATTGGGTCAAGCCCGAGGCCGTTGGCCAGCGCACGCGCTCTTTTGAGCATGCGTTTTTAGCCTGGCGCGCGGCCAAGTCCCGCCGCGACGCCAACCGCGCCTTAGATTTTTACGCCAAAGACTTTTCCAGCTTTGGCAAAACACGGGCCCAATGGGAACCCCAGTTCAAAAAAGAGCTTGGCCTGCAGCCCCGCGGCAAACTCGACTTGAACAACCTCTCCATGCTGCGCTGGGCCGACCATGAAGAGGTGATGATGGTCACTTTTGATGAGGCGCTAGACGGCAAAGTCGTGGCCCAGAGCAAACGACAATACTGGATACGCCAAGGCAACCAATGGAAAATTTTCTTTGAAGGAATCGTCGGATGAACACTCGCTCTAACCCTCTGTCTGTGATGCGCCGCTGTGTGCTGCTTTGCGCCCTGTCCTTGCTGGGGATGAGCGCCTGGGCGCAAGGCCTGCCGCAAGTCAAACTCAGCACCAACCAGGGCGACATCGTTCTGGAGCTCGACCCAAGCAAGGCGCCCAAAACGGTGGACAACTTTTTACGTTACGTCAAAGACAAACATTACGATGGCACCGTGTTCCACCGCGTGATCGATGGCTTCATGATCCAAGGTGGTGGCTTCACGCCAGACATGCAGCAAAAAGCCACCCGCGCGCCGGTGGAATTAGAGGCCAAGAACGGCCTGAAAAACGATCGCGGTACCATCGCTATGGCTCGCACCGGCAACCCCAATTCGGCCACCTCGCAGTTTTTCATCAATGTGGTGAACAACGACATGCTCAACGCCCCCAACCCCGATGGCTTTGGCTACACGGTTTTTGGCAAGGTGGTAGCGGGCATGGAGGTGGTGGACAAAATCCGCGCTGCGCCTACCGGCAACAAGGGCATGTTCCAAAATGTGCCGCTGGCCTCTGTCAACATTCTTTCTGCAACCCAACTGAAATAAAACCATGAACCCCAAAGTCGAACTCAGCATCCTGGACCACGGCGTCATCACCCTTGAACTCGACGCTGAAAAAGCGCCCAAGTGCACCGCCAACTTTTTGTCGTACGTGGAAAAAGGCCATTACGACGGCACGATTTTTCACCGCGTCATCCCTGGCTTCATGATCCAAGGCGGCGGCTTTGAGCCCGGCATGAGCCAAAAGCCCAGCGATGCGCCCATTGAGAACGAAGCCAACAACGGTCTGAAAAACAACCACTACACCGTGGCCATGGCGCGCACCAGCGACCCACACTCGGCCACAGCACAGTTTTTCATCAACGTGGCCAACAACGACTTCCTCAACCACACCGCCCCTTCGGCCCAAGGCTGGGGCTACGCGGTGTTTGGCAAAGTGGTGGCCGGCAACGACGTGGTGGACAAGATTGCCAAGGTCAAAACCGGCCAACGCGGCTACCACGGCGATGTGCCCAAAGACGACGTGGTGATCACCAAGGCCACGGTTCTGGCTTGACCAACAGCCAGCCCTTGAGCTCCGTGCCCCAAGCGCAGTTGCTGCAAGCACCTGCGCACTGGCGCAGCATCGAGGTGCTGTCTGATGTGCACCTGCAGGGCTCTGAGCCCGCCACCTTTGCCGCTTGGCAAGGTGCGCTGCAAGCCTGCCAGGCCGATGCCCTGATCATTCTGGGCGACCTCTTTGAGGTTTGGGTGGGTGACGACACGCTGGGCGAGCGCGGCTCTTTCGAGTCGCGCTGTGTGGAGGTGCTGCGTGCCTGCAGCGCACAGCGCCCGGTGTACCTGATGCATGGCAACCGCGATTTTTTATTTGGCCAAGCTGCTGCACAACACGCTGGCGTGCAACTGCTGAGCGACCCCACCGTGCTGCTGTGGGGCCACACCCGCACCCTGCTCACCCATGGCGATGCGCTGTGCATCGACGACGCACCCTACCAAGCTTTTCGCACCCAAGTGCGTCAGGCATCTTGGCAAACCACTTTTTTAGCCCAGCCCTTGGCGCAACGCCGTGAGATGGCTGCACAAATGCGTGCCCAAAGTGAATCGCACAAGCAGCAGGCCCTGCTCGTTGATGTGGACCTGGCATTGGCCGCACAGTGGCTCGACGCCGCCCAGGCCTCCACCCTGATTCACGGCCACACGCACCAACCGCAGCACCAGGTGTGGGGACGCTACCAACGGCATGTGCTGAGCGACTGGGTCGCCAGCGCCCAAGTGCCACGCCTGCAAATGATGCGCTTGAGCCTTGACCAAGCCATCACAAGCAATGCTCACGGCCATATGACCAGCGCCGATGCCCTGCACATCAGCAGCTACACGCTGGCTTAAGCTTTAGCGCAGCACGCCGTAGGTGACCATCAGCAAGGTGCCCGTGAGCAAGGCAGGCACCAGCCGGCGCTGTGGGCTTGACATCATCACCGCCACGCTCAGCGCACTGACCAGCACGCGCACCCACCAAGGCACGGTGGCCAGCGTGCCCAAGGGCAGCAAAATCATGCGCACCACCAGGGCCGCGACCATGGCGTAGGTCACCGCCGAGAGCCAGCGGAAAATTTCGCTGTCCTGGTCTATGCGACCCGACAAGGCCACACCCACGGCGCGGCAAATGTAGGTGCCGATGGTGGCCGCGAGCAAGGCCGCCCAGACCTCCCAACCCTCATGCATCATGGCTGGCTCCTCACAGGGCGGTTCAAACGACGAATGAACCAGCGGTCCAGCCAATACGCTGCCGTGCCAGCCACCAGCCCCGTGCTGAGCAAGCTGGTGTCCCGGTCGAGCAGGTAAAACATGGGGCCGAGCAAGCAACCGATCAAAATGGCCAGGCGGTTGGCCCAGGGCTTGACCTCGGTGAAGGTCAGCAAGAAAAACAAGGGGTTGATGAACAGCAGCCCCAGGGTAACGGGCACAGACACATGCCCTGCAATCACATACCCAATGGCCGTGCCGGGCAAAGCAATGAGCCAGCACGGCAGCCCCAAGCCCAGAAAATAGCTCAGTCGATGTTGGGCCGCCATTTTGGAAAACTCACGCATGGACACGGCCCAGGCGGTCATGGCCATGATGTGTACCGCTGCAAACAGGCGCGGGTTGCGGTCGCGCTCATGGAGTTGCGGAAACAAGGTCACCGCCATGGTGATGAAGCGCGTGGAGGTGAGCGACACCGCCAGCCCAATGGCAGCGAGCGACGAACCGGTGATGATCATCTCAAGCATCACCACCTGCCCGGGCAATGCAAACATCAACAAGCTGGTGAAACTGGCAAACCAGATGTCCAGGCCGTTGGCCCGGCACATGGCACCGAAGCCCACCATACCTGCAAACAACACCAGCACCGGCGCGCCCAGAGCATCGCGTACGCCTTGGCTGAAGGCGGCACGCCGACTGTCAAACCGAGCTTGCGACACGCTCAATGACGCAGCAAAGGCTTGAGCGCGTTTTGCAAACGACGGGCATCCGCCGCCGACCAGTCGCTGCCCAACACACGCGCCACGTCTTGACCCCAGGTTTGGGCCGGTGGCGGGTCGTTGCGCCGGGTGAGCAGTTGCAGCTGCAAAGCGCGGCGCGCATCAAGCTGCTCAGCTGGGGTGGGCACTTCGGCCGCAAGCTCCAAGCGCAACAAAGCCTCGTCACCAGCTTTGGCAGGCGCCCCAACCGCCTGCGCCCACAGGGTGCGCACCCCAGGGCTGACACGCGGACCCAAAGCACCAGCGGCGGGCAACTTGGCTGGGTCGCGGGACTGCCAGGCATCCAACAAATGGGTGAGCACCTCGCCGTGGGCTTGGGCCGCGAGCTTTTTCAAGGCCAGCTGGGCCTGTTCCAGGGCGTTGCGCTGGGCACGAAACGCGGCATCGCCCAAGCGGGGTGTGTCGAAACCACGGCCGCGCGCGTCGCGGTCTTGGCCCCAGCTGCGTTCACCGCTGGCCGAGCCGCGGTCGGGGCGTTCTGCACGACGCTCGCCGGGTCGGGCATCGCGGTCTTTGCCGCCACGCTGGGGCGCACCGCGACCTGGCGCTGCAGGCTGGGTGCGAACTTGGCCCGGGCGGTCGTCGCCACGTACGGCCACCACAGGCTTGCGAGGTGCTGCGGGTGCTGCGGGTGCTGCAGGAGCCTCTGGTTCTGGGGCAGCGGATGAATCTTGCGAAGCAGGCTCCTGCGAAGCCGCTTCTTCAGCAGGCGCTACAACTTCAGGAGCAACTTGCGCAACCTCCACGGGGGCTGGGGCCTGATTTGAGGCCTCATCCCGGGCATGCAGAGCCGCATCCATGGCCTGCATGGCCGCACGTATGGCCTGAGCATCACCGCTGGCGGTGGCTTGGTCCAAGGCTTTGGCGGCTTCGAGCACGCGCTTGTCCAATGCGCTGGTGGCACCGGCGGCTTTTTCACGCTCGGCGGTTTTGCGGTTGAAGGCTTCGTCAATGGGTTGGCGAAAGGCGTCCCAAAGTTTTTGCTCTTGGCGCCTCTCAAGCGGTACGCGGTGCGCCTCGGCCTGCCAGCTTTGCTGCAGGGCTTTGATGGCATCCACGCGCAGCATGGGCGCAGCGCCCAAAACCTTGGCCTGCTCGATCAAGGCTTGGCGCTGCAGCAAGCTGTCTTTTTGCATGGCTTCGAGGGGCGCGCCCGCCAAGGCAAGCGCGGCTTTCCATTGGCCCTGCATCTCCACAAAGGCTTTTTCGCCCAGGTGGCCAGCGTTGCGCCAACGCTCGTTGAATTGCTGCAGCACGCGGGCAAAGCCTTTCCAGTCGCCGTCTTTGGCGGTCTGGTTGTCTTGGGTCCAGGCTTGCAGCTCGGCAATGAGGGCCAGGCGCTGGGCTTTGTGCTCGGCAGCTTCAGCTTTGATTTTGTCCAGCCAGACCTGCACCTCTTTGTAGGCTTCGTTGCAGGCTTGGTCAAAACGGCGCCACAAGCCGTGGTTGGGCACGCCGCCTTGGTCGGTTTGCTTCCATTGCTCGCGCAGTTGGCGCAGGGTGTCTTGCAATTTGCGACCACCCAGGGCTTGGCCTGCTGGGCGTTGGCGCAGACCCTCGGCTTTTTTCACCAGCTCTTCGCGCAGTTGGTCGGCACGCCAGCGCTGCCAGCCTTCAAGCTCGCCAGCCGCAGCCAAAGCGGCTTGGGCTTGGTGCTCGAGCGCGTCGTCAATCAGCCGGGCTTGGGTTTTGATGGCCTGGCGCAAAGCGTTGGCGGCACTCGCGCTGGCCTTACCGTGACCTTGGGCCATTTCTTGCTCTAATTTTGAGAGCACCTCTTGCACGGCTGCATTGGCCTGGGCACGTATTTCAGGGTCAACCGCCTCTTTGGGGGGCTTGACGGGTTTGGGCGCGTCCGCTGGGGGCAAACCGCGCAGCTGACGGATCTCGTCGGCCCACACCGGCACGCTGGGCAAGGGGGCCGCGCCGTCTTGGGCAGCGGTTTGCGTCAGGGTCAAGGCGCTGTGGAAAGCCTCCCAAACCATGTGCAATTGGCTGCGCGAGCCATCGAGTTGGGGCGCAATGCGCATGTCCACGCTGCCCCAATTGCTGTCGTGTTGCAAGGCATCTGCCTGCGTCTGCCAATGGGCAACGTCCTGCGCCAACTGTGCCGTCGCGGCCTGGGCTTCGCGCCAGGGCTTGGTCGAGAGGGTTTCGATGCGCTGGGCCAACAAGACAGCAGCTTCGCGCTGCACCTGCACGCGGTGCTGCAGGTCTTCGATCACTTTGACGCGCTCGATCAGTTGAACCTTCAGGCTGGCCAAGGGCTCGCGGCTCAAGGGTGCGCCGGCTTTGGCCGCATCGCGCTGCCAGGCCATGGCATCGGCCACGTTCAGGCGTGGCACGTCCAACAGCGTTTGAGCTTTGGCTGCCCATTCGGCGCCGATGGTGTCTTGGGTGCGGGTGCGCTTGATCTCATCGAGCTTTTCGCGCAAGGGTTTGGCCGCCCCCTTGTCTTTGACGCTGAGTTCGCGCAAGACCTCTTGCATCAGATCGGCGGCGGGGTCGGTGGCCAGCCATTCGCGGATGCGCGCGGTGCGCTCGCCAGAGGTGGCCGCAGAAAATGCGCCGCCCGTCAGTTCGTCGAGGATTTGGGGCGTGTGGCGGGCGTCGTTCATGGAAGTCACAGATAAGGTGCCTGGTTAGCAAAACCAGCATTTTCGCCGCGTTTGGCCGGCCTCCTTGAATTTTTCAAAATTGACTTGATGTTTAAGGGCGTTGAGTGGCGTGAACAATGAGCCCAAAAACGCCTCCCTAAAGCATAAAGATCAAATCCTTTATGGTTGACCGGGTATATCTGGGCACTTAAAATGAATGCACAACAGCCCCTAGCGGCCACGCGTCGATCAGGCTCATCAGCTCCGAAGATCGACACCGAACCCCCACGCACCCCCCATATCAGGCTTAGCCCTGCTTGGTGGTGCACTCAGGAGTTGACCATGACAGCCTTAACCGCACTGCGCGATGGACTCAGCACGTTTGCCCGCGACATCGCACAAGGTTTTTTTGAAATCACCCACAACAGTTTTGCCCTGCTGGGCCTGGGCGTGATGTTTGCAGGCATCACCCTGGCCACGCAGCCCGAGTTGCGCCAAGCCGGTGAGGTGCAACTGATGAGCTGGCTGCAGATGCGCCAAATCGAGGCCAATGGCATCGAGTTCCAGCCCGATGCCATTGAGCGAGCCACCGCCACCAGCCCAGCCAAACTGCCCAAAGACCAAGCCGCTTTGGCCCTGTGGCTCAGCAAAAAATACCGCGTGGCCCCCGAGCCCGTGAGTGCCTTGGTGCAAGAGGCTTTCAAACTGGGTAAAAAAAGCAAGCTCGAACCCACCTTGGTGCTTGCGGTCATGGCCATTGAGTCGGGTTTCAACCCTTTTGCGCAAAGCCCGGTGGGCGCCCAGGGCCTCATGCAGGTCATGACCCAGGTGCATGTGGACAAATTTGAAGGCTTTGGTGGACGTTTGGCCACCTTCGACCCCATCAGCAACATGCGCGTGGGCGCCAAGGTGCTGCGCGACGCGATCGACCGCGCCGGCTCGGTTGAGGGCGGTTTGCGTGCCTACGTGGGTGCGAGCCTCTTGGAAGAAGACGGTGGCTATGTGCAAAAAGTGCAAGCCGAGCAAGCCCGGTTGCAAGAGGTGCTGGCTGGCAAAACCGTGTCGATGTCGGGCAACAACAACGTGTCCTTCAAAGCCACGGGGGCATCATTGGGCAAGCCCCAAGACTCTTGAGTCGGCTAAAATAGACTGGTACGCAACTGGCGATAAGCGTTGGGCCCCAAGGGTCTGACGCCAGGTGGGACACCACCATGAAGCGTACCGTTGGGCTCATGGCCTGATGTTCAGCCGTGCGCCTGGGCACCCTCACCTGTGTGAGGTCCCCTGTTTCATCCGACTGCCATGTACAACCGCAACATCCTCGTCGAACAGACCGATCCCGAACTCTGGGCCGCCATTCAGGCCGAGAACGCCCGCCAGGAACACCACATTGAGCTCATTGCCAGCGAGAACTACGCCTCGCCCGCCGTGATGGCCGCACAAGGCTCGCAGCTCACCAACAAATACGCCGAAGGCTACCCCGGCAAGCGCTACTACGGTGGCTGTGAGCACGTGGACGTGGCCGAGCAGCTCGCCATCGACCGCGTGAAGAAAATTTTCGGTGCCGATGCCGCCAATGTGCAACCGCATTGCGGCGCCTCGGCCAACGAAGCTGTTTTCTTGGCCTTCATCAAGCCGGGCGACACCATCATGGGCATGAGCCTGGCCGAAGGCGGTCACCTCACCCACGGCATGCCCCTGAACATGTCGGGCAAGTGGTTCAATGTGGTGTCGTATGGCTTGGATGCGAATGAGGCCATCGACTACGACGCCATGGAGCGCAAAGCCCACGAAACCAAGCCCAAGCTCATCATTGCCGGTGCCTCGGCGTACAGCCTGCACATCGACTTTGAGCGCTTTGCCAAGGTGGCCAAAGACGTGGGGGCTGTCTTTTTGGTAGACATGGCCCACTACGCCGGCCTGATTGCCGCGGGCGTCTACCCCAACCCCGTGCCCCACGCTGATGTGGTGACATCCACCACCCACAAGAGCTTGCGCGGTCCGCGCGGCGGCATCATCTTGATGAAGGCCGAGCACGAAAAAGCCATCAACAGCGCCATCTTCCCCGGCCTGCAAGGCGGCCCGCTGATGCACGTGATTGCAGCCAAAGCGGTGGCTTTCAAAGAGGCGATGGAGCCTGGCTTCAAGGCTTACCAGCAACAGGTCATCACCAACGCGCGCATCGTGGCCGAAACGCTCACGCAACGCGGTCTGCGCATCGTCAGCGGCGGCACCCAAAGCCATGTGATGTTGGTGGACCTGCGCGCCAAAGGCATTACGGGCAAAGAGGCTGAGGCCGTGCTGGGTGCGGCGCACATGACGATCAACAAGAACGCCATTCCCAACGACCCCGAAAAACCCATGGTCACCAGCGGCGTGCGCATTGGCACCCCCGCCATGACCACCCGCGGCTTCAAGGACGAGGAAGCCCGCGCCACCGCCCACCTGATTGCCGATGTGTTGGACAACCCGCGTGATGCGGCCAACATCGAGGCGGTGCGCGCCAAGGTGCACGCCCTGACCAGCCGCTTCCCGGTTTACAAATAAGGCGCACTGCGGGTCATGCGTTGTCCTTTTTGTCAAAACGCTGAGACCCAGGTGATGGAAACTCGCATTTCCGAAGACGGCGATTTTGTGCGCCGTCGCCGGCAATGCGGGGCCTGCGACAAACGCTTCACCACCTACGAGCGGCCTGAGGTGAACTTCCCGGTCATCGTTAAAAAAGACGGCCGGCGAATTGATTACGACCGCACCAAGCTGCTCGCCAGCATGAACCTGGCCCTGCGCAAGCGCCCGGTGAGCACCGAGCAGGTCGACAGCGCCATTGAGCGCATCGAAGAAAAACTCCTCAACCTCGGCGTGCGCGAAATCGCCTCCAACCGCTTGGGCGAGTTGGTCATGCGCGAACTCAAAAAGCTCGACAAAGTCGCCTATGTGCGCTTTGCCAGCGTCTACCGCAGTTTTGAAGACATCGACGAATTCAAAACCCTGGTGGATGAGGTGCGCCGCTGACATGAGCGCCCTGCCCGGCACCTTGCTACACGGCCAAGAACCCCCCTCAGCCTGGGTGCGGCGCTGGGCGCATTTGCTCCAGCCCAGCAGTTCGGTGTTGGATGTGGCCTGTGGGCACGGCCGTCACATGGCTTACTTGGCCGGATTAGGGCATCAACTCACTGGTATTGACCGCAACACCGAAGCATTGGCCTCAGCCGCTGCGCACGGCCGCGTGGTGCAAGCCGACATCGAAAACGGCCCCTGGCCACTGCGCGAGACCTTTGACGGCCTGGTGGTCACCAACTACCTGTGGCGCGCCTTGTTTCCGCAGTTGTTGAGCGTGGTCAAACCCGGTGGCGTGGTGATTTACGAAACCTTCGCCCAAGGCAACGAGAGCGTGGGCAAACCCTCGCGCCCAGATTTTTTGCTGGCCACAGGCGAGTTGCTCCAGGTGTTTGGCGATTGGCGCGTGGTGGCTTATGAGCATGGTTTTTTGCCCTGCCCAGAGCGCTATGTGCAACGCATTGTTGCCATCCATGCCCACGACCCGCTGGCACGCCATGCCCTGTGAAGCCCGCTGCCCCCTGAGGCTTGGCGCACTGGCTAGAATCGCTTTTTGATCTTTTATTCCCGGACACCACCATGAGCCCCATCACCGGCAGCATCGTCGCCCTGGTCACGCCCTTGCATGAAGACGGCAGCGTGGACTACCCCACCCTGCGCAAGCTGATTGACTGGCACATCACCGAAGGCACCGACTGCATAGGCGTGGTGGGTACCACCGGCGAATCGCCCACGGTGAACGTGGAAGAACACTGCGAAATCATCCGTGTGGCCGTTGAGCAAACCCGCAAGCACGCCAAGCCCGTGCCCGTGATGGCCGGTTGTGGTGCCAACTCCACCGCCGAAGCGATTGAGCTGGCCAAATTTGCCAAGCAAGTGGGCGCTGATTGCCAACTGCAGGTGGTGCCCTACTACAACAAACCCACGCAAGAGGGCCAGTACCTGCACTTCAAAGCCATCGCCGAAGCGGTGGACTTGCCCACCGTGCTCTACAACGTGCCGGGGCGCACCGTGGCCGATATGGCACACGACACCGTGATGCGCTTGGCGCAGGTGGACGGCATCATTGGCATCAAAGAAGCCACCGGCAACATCGAGCGTGCGCAGTGGCTGATCCGCGAAGCACCAAAGGGCTTTGCGGTGTATTCTGGGGACGACCCCACCGCCGTGGCCTTGATGCTGTGCGGCGGCCAGGGCAATGTGAGCGTGACAGCCAATGTGGCCCCTCGCCTCATGCACGAGCTGTGCGTGGCGGCCATGGCCGGCGATGTGAAAACCGCCATGGCCATCCAGTTCAAACTCATGCCCGTGCACAAGCACCTGTTTGTGGAACCCAACCCCATTCCCGTGAAATGGGCCATGCAACGCATGGGCTTGTGCGGTGGCACCTTGCGCCTGCCCATGACCCCCATGACCGCAGCCAACGAACCTGTGGTGCAAGCTGCACTGCAAGCCGCTGGTCTGATCTGACTATTCCCAATCCCCAAGGACACCGTGGTGAACTCATACCTGAAATTGACCGTGCTCGGTCTGAGCTTGGCCTTGGCTGCCTGCTCCAGCCTGGAAAGCGACAAAGTCAATTACAAAAGCGCAGCGACCACCAAAGCGCCCACGCTGGTGGTGCCCCCAGACCTGACGCAACTCGCACGCGACAACCGCTACGCTGCCCCGGGCGTTGGCCCCGTGTCGGCTGCGGCAAGCTCTCGCACCCAAGCCGCGCCCGTCTCGAGCACCGCCGCCACCCAATTGGCCGATGTGCGCATTGAGCGCGATGGCAACCAGCGTTGGCTGGTCATCAACCGCCCGGCCGAGCAATTGTGGGAGCCACTCAAAGAGTTTTGGACAGAAAACGGCTTTACCCTCAACATCGACCAGGCCAACCTGGGCATCATGGAAACCGAGTGGGCCGAAAACCGCGCTAAGCTGCCCCAAGACATCATCCGCAAAACCTTGGGCAAAGTGCTCGACAGCTTGTACTCCACCGGTGAGCGCGACAAGTTCCGCACCCGCTTGGAGCGCAGCGGCAGCAGCACAGAAATCTTCATCACCCACCGAGGCATGATCGAGGTGTATTCCAGTGCCCGCAGCGACAACACGGTCTGGCAACCTCGCCCGGTGGATCCCGAGTTGGAAACTGAATTTTTACGCCGCCTCATGGTCAAGCTCGGCGCGCCGGCCGAGCAGGCCAAGACAGCCACTGCCAGCGTCGTCAAAACCAGTGCTGTGCAACTGGGCAACGTGAACGGGCAACCTGCCCTGACCCTCAACGAGAGTTTCGACCGCGCTTGGCGCCGTGTGGGCCTCTCGCTGGACCGCACAGGCTTTACCGTGGAGGACCGCGACCGTGCCCAAGGTTTGTACTTTGTGCGCTATGTGGCCCCAGTGATGGACAAAACCGAGCCAGGCTTTTTCAGCAAGCTCTTTAGCAGCAAGCCCAAAGACGCTGGCCCGCAAAAGTACCGCATCGTGGTCAAAGGCAGTGGCGCCACCACCGTGCTGCAAGTTCTGGGCTCGGATGGCAACGCCGGCCTGACCGAAGATGCGCAGCGCATCTTGCAGGTGCTTGCAGACGACCTGAAGTGAACCGAACGCAGGCATAAAAAAAGCCACCTCGCGGTGGCTTTTTTGCTTGCGCTGAAGAATTACTTCTTAGCGTCAGCTGCAGGAGCAGCAGCAGGTGCGGCGGCAGGAGCAGCAGCGTCAGCAGGCTTGGCAGCGTCAGCGGGTGCAGCAGCGGGAGCGGCAGCAGGAGCCTCAGCAGCAGGCGCGGGGGCTGCAGCAGGAGCTGGTGCGGGAGCAGGAGCCGGCTCTTCTTTTTTACCGCAAGCAGCCAAGGCAGCAGCAGCGATCAGAGCTGCCAAAACGAGTGATTTGTTCATGTGAGAAAACCTGTTGGAGTTAAACAATATTTGCCGACGTATCGGCAACTCGGCAGCACAAGCGAACAGCCCGTGGTGCTTAGCACGCAATTATAGAGGTTCCCATTAGGGTTTGTCTCAGTAGGGTAAGTCCTCAAGGGTAAGGTTGATGCACCACAAACGCGCATGGCGCTGTTGCTCAGTTTCCCCCGCCCACACAGAGCCAACCGCTGTCGCACCAGTCTTGCATGAGGGCTTTGGCCCCGGGACTGGCGCGCTGCCAGGCGCGGGCCGATAAAGCGCCTTCATCAGCGAGTTGACGCATGAGTTGGGCATCGCGCCCCGAAGCCAGGTAGCTTTCACCGTTGATGAAGACATGCCGCTCGTCGTAGAGCATGCGGGTGCGCCTGTCGAGCTGAACCCCCTCGCTTTTGGCTTGCTCATCCAAATCGACAGGCTCGAGCGCTTCCTCAAACCAAACCTGGGCCTTGGGCTCGGTGAGGTACTCGCCCAACAAGCGCGCAATGGCATGCGGGTCTTGCATCGCGCGCGCCAAGGCCTGGCGCGCAAAGTCCTGCAAACCCTCGGGCATGCAAGCAGGTTGGCTCACAGCCGCTTGGTGCTTGTCTTGGTAGAGCACCTCACGGGCATCGTCTTGCAAATCTTCAGCCAGCCGCTGCAACAGCTCCTGCCCCAACTCGGCCTGCTTGGGCGCACGAAAACCCACCGAATACGTCATGCAGTCGCCGCCCACGGCCACACCATCGTGGGCGTAACGCGGCGGCAGGTAAAGCATGTCGCCAGGCTCGAGCACCCACGTTTGTTCAGGCTTGAAATCTGCAAGTATTTTGAGTGGCGCGCCCTCCTGCAAGGTCAGGTCTTTTTGCGCGCTGATCTGCCAGCGGCGCTGCCCCTGGGCTTGCAGCAAAAACACGTCGTAGCTGTCAAAGTGGGGCCCCACGCCGCCGCCGTCGCTGGCGTAGCTGATCATCACATCGTCAAGCCGCGCATCGGGCACAAAACGAAACTGCTGCATGAGCGCGTGCAAGGCCTGGTGGTGCACATTCACCCCTTGCACCAGCAAGGTCCAGCCGGTTTTTTTCAGGGCGGGCAAGGCGCGTCTTTCAAAGGGGCCGTGGCGCATGCGCCACCCTGAGGTTTTAGAGGTTGGTGTGGTTTTGTGCTGAGGGCTACCCACTTGCTCAATCAAACGCGACGCCACGTCTTCGCTGGCAGCCAAATCAAAGAGCGCAGCGCGCTCCAACAGAGGCTGCATGCCAGGGATGGCCTGGCGGATGAGCAGCGGCTTTTTTTGCCAGTACTGCTTCATGAAACGCTCGGGAGAAATGCCGCCGAGCAGGGGCAGCGCTTGCGTGATGTCCATCAAGTTCTTTCTAAGCCAACAACAGCGTGGCCACAAACTGCGACAATTCTCCTATGGAAATCAATGAACAATGCGTGGTGGCCCTGACCTGGGTCATGGAAGACACCCTGGGCGAGACGCTCGATGTGCTGGACGAGCCGGTCGAGTTTTTGATTGGTGGCGACGATCTGTTTCAAAAAATCGAGCAGGTCTTGCAAGGCCACACGGTGGGCGCGCGGGTGCAACTGCAAATTGAACCCGAAGAAGCTTTTGGCGACTTCAACGACCAGCTGCTTTTTCTAGAGGCCAAATCGCTGTTTGGCGAAGGCTTGGAAGAAGGCATGAGCATCGAAGGCTCGGCCCTGCCTGCGGGTTGCAACCCCGATGCACCCAAATACTTGCTCTACACCGTGGCCGAGATTTACCCTGACCATGTGGTGCTCGACGGCAACCACCCCCTGGCAGGCATTGCCTTGCGTTTGACCCTCAAGGTGGAAGCCGTGCGCGAAGCCACCGAAGAAGAAATAGGCCGAGGCTCAGCAGGCACCGGCTTTTTCAAAATTCAGCCGGTGCACACCCAAGCACCTGGCAACGACCAGCTCCATTAAGGCTCGCGCCAGCGCTGCAAAACTAGGCCGGGTTCAGGCTTTGCCTGTGCTGCCGTAACCACCCTCGCCGCGTTCGCTGGCGGGAAATTCGCTCACCACATTGAACTCGGCCTGAACCACCGGCACGATCATCAGCTGCGCGATGCGCTCCATGGGCTCAATGGTGAAGGCGGTGCTGGAGCGGTTCCAGGCGCTGACCATCAGCTGCCCTTGGTAGTCGCTGTCGATCAAACCCACCAAATTGCCCAGCACAATGCCGTGCTTGTGCCCCAGCCCCGAGCGCGGCAGGATGAGCGCGGCGTAGTTCGGGTCTTTGAGGTACATGGCCATGCCCGTGGGAATGAGCTGCCAGGCATTGGGCTGCAAGGTCAGTGGCTCGTTCAGGCAAGCACGCAAGTCCAAGCCAGCACTGCCTGGTGTGGCGTAAGTGGGCAGCTGCGACTGCAGCCGAGGGTCGAGAATTTTGACGTCGATCTTCATGGTCAGGCTTTCAAACGCTGCGCCACTTCGGCCACCAGCTGTTGGGCCAACGCGCGTTTGCTGTTACGGGGTAATTCTTGGGTGCCACTTGCGTCCACCAGCAGCAAGGCGTTGTCGTCTTGGCCGAAAGTCGCCGGGCCGATGTTGCCCACCAACAGCGGCACGCCCTTGCGCTCGCGCTTGGCTTTGGCATGGGCCAGCAGGTCGTGGCTCTCGGCGGCAAAGCCCACGCAGTACAAGGCACCACTTTGGGCACGCGCGCTTTGGGCCACGCCCGCCAATATGTCGGGGTTCTCCACAAAGCTCAGGGCTGGCACCTGGCCAGAGCCGTCTTTTTTGAGTTTTTGCTCCGCAGCCGAAGCAGGCCGCCAATCGGCCACGGCGGCTGTTGCTACAAAAACAGTAGCTGCATCAGCAGCATTCATAACGGCCAGGTGCATGTTTTGTGCCGAAACCACATCCACACGCTGCACACCGCGCGGGGTGGGCAGATGCACTGGCCCGGCCACCAGCGTGACTTGCGCGCCAGCTTCAGCCGCTGCGCGGGCAATGGCAAAGCCCATCTTGCCGCTGGACAAATTGGTGATGCCGCGCACCGGGTCGATGGCTTCAAACGTGGGCCCAGCGGTGATGAGCCAATGCTGACCCTGGAGGGTTTTCGGGGTGAAAAAGGCGATCAGGTCTAGCAAGATCTCCTCGGGCTCGAGCATGCGGCCGTCACCCGTTTCGCCACAGGCCTGGTCGCCATTGCCCACCGCCAGCACATGGGTGCCATCGGCTTGGAGCTGGGCCACATTGCGCTGGGTAGCCGGGTGTTGCCACATCTCGCGGTTCATGGCTGGGGCCACGATCAAGGGCACCTTGTCTAGGGGGCGTGCCAGGCACATCAGGCTGAGCAAATCGTCGGCTCGGCCGTGCAGCAGCTTGGCCATGAAATCTGCGCTGGCCGGGGCCACCAGAATCACATCGGCCTCGCGGCTTAAATTGATGTGGGCCATGTTGTTGGGCGCGCGCGCGTCCCACTGCGACATGACCACCGGCCGGTTACTCAGGGCTTGCAGGGTCACCGGGGTCATGAATTGGGTGGCAGCCTCGGTCATGACCACCTGCACGCTGGCGCCTTGCTTGACCAGGGCGCGGCACAGCTCGGCCGCTTTGTAAGCCGCAATGCCCCCGCTCAAACCCAAAACAATGTGTTTTCCGGCAAGTTCTGTCATGGGCGCAATGTAGCAGACCTTTATAATCATGGATTCCCACCTCCCAGAGCTTCAAGCTCTCCTGACATGACCAAATTTGTCTTCGTCACAGGCGGTGTGGTGTCTTCCCTGGGCAAGGGAATCGCCTCAGCCTCCTTAGCTGCGATCCTCGAATCGCGGGGCCTCAAAGTCACCCTCATCAAGCTAGACCCCTACCTCAACGTTGACCCTGGCACCATGTCGCCCTTTCAGCACGGCGAGGTGTTTGTCACCGACGACGGCGCCGAGACCGACCTCGACCTGGGCCACTACGAGCGTTTCATTGAAACGCGCATGCGCAAGGCCAACAACTTCACCACCGGCCAAATTTACAAAAGCGTGCTCGAGAAAGAGCGCCGCGGTGACTACCTGGGCAAGACCGTGCAGGTCATCCCGCACGTGACCAATGAAATCCAGGAGTTCATCAAACGCGGCGCTGGCTTTGACACCCCGCAGGCGGTGGATGTGGCGATTGTGGAAATCGGTGGCACGGTGGGTGACATCGAATCGTTGCCTTTCCTCGAGGCGGTGCGTCAGCTGAGCTTGAAGCTGGGCCCCAACAACTCGGCCTTTGTGCACCTGAGCTATGTGCCCTGGATTGCTGCGGCCGGCGAACTCAAAACCAAGCCCACCCAGCACACCGCACAAAAGCTGCGCGAAATCGGTATTCAGGCCGATGCCCTGCTGTGCCGCGCAGACCGCCCGATTCCTGACGACGAGCGCGCGAAAATCTCGCTGTTCTCCAACGTGCCCGAGTGGGGTGTGATCTCCATGTGGGACGTGGACACCATCTACAAAGTGCCACGCATGCTGCACGAGCAAGGGCTCGATGGCCTGATCTGCGACAAGCTGCGCTTGAACACCCCACCAGCGAGCCTCAAACGCTGGGATGATCTGGTGTTTGAAACCGAGCACCCACAAGGCGAAGTCACCATTGCCATGGTGGGCAAATATGTGGACCTGAGCGACAGCTACAAATCGGTCAACGAAGCGCTGCGCCACGCCGGCATGAAAAACCATGTGCGCGTGAAAATCGAGCACGTGGACTCCGAAACCATCGACGGCGACGCCCTGCCCCGATTGGCCAAGTACGACGCCATTTTGGTGCCCGGTGGCTTTGGCAAGCGCGGCATTGAAGGCAAGATTGCCACCGCCAAATTCGCCCGTGAAAACAAAGTGCCTTACCTGGGCATTTGCCTGGGCATGCAAGTGGCCACCATTGAATTTGCGCGCCATGTGGCGGGCATGAAAGACGCCAATTCCACCGAGTTCGAGCCCGAGTCGCCACACCCAGTGATTGCGCTCATCACCGAATGGAAAGACGCGGACGGCACCATCAAAACCCGCAACGAAAACTCCGACCTGGGTGGCACCATGCGCTTGGGCGCACAGAGTTCAGACGTGCAACCTGGCACCTTGGCGCACAAGATTTACGGCAACGTGGTCACCGAGCGTCACCGCCACCGCTTTGAAGCCAATGTGAACTACCTCGACCAGCTGCGCAAAGCCGGCCTGGTGATTTCCGCGTTGACGCAGCGCGAACAGCTCACCGAAATTGTGGAGTTGCCCGCTGAGGTACACCCCTGGTTCATCGGTGTGCAATTTCACCCTGAGTTCAAGTCCACCCCCTGGAACGGCCACCCGCTGTTCAATGCCTTCATCAAGGCGGCACTGGACCACCAGGCCCAAGGCAAATCCCTGAAAGTTGTGGCATGAAACTCTGCGGTTTTGACGTCGGTCTGCAACACCGGTTTTTCCTGATTGCCGGGCCTTGCGTGATCGAGTCTGAGCAACTGCAGATGGATGTGGCCGGGCAACTCCAAGAGATCACCTCAAGCCTGGGCATCCCCTTCATTTTCAAGAGCAGCTTTGACAAAGCCAACCGCTCATCAGGCACGAGCTTTCGCGGCCCAGGCTTAGACAAGGGCTTGGACATCTTGGCCAAGGTCAAACGTGAACTGGGCGTGCCGGTGCTCACCGATGTGCACAGCGAAGCGCAAATTGCCGATGTGGCCAGCGTGGTCGATGTGCTACAAACCCCCGCTTTTTTGTGCCGCCAGACCGATTTCATCCGGGCAGTTGCCCAAAGCGGCAAGCCGGTGAACATCAAAAAAGGCCAGTTCTTGGCGCCGGGCGACATGAAAAACGTGATCGACAAAGCCCGTGCTGCCGCGCGCGAAGCGGGCTTGAACGACGACAACTTCATGGCCTGCGAACGCGGTGTGAGCTTTGGCTACAACAACCTGGTGAGCGACATGCGCTCGCTGGCCATCATGCGCGAGACTGCTGCGCCGGTGGTGTTCGATGCCACCCACTCGGTGCAACTGCCGGGTGGGCAAGGCACCAGCAGCGGCGGGCAGCGTGAATTTGTGCCGGTGCTGGCGCGTGCTGCGGTGGCGGTGGGTGTGAGTGGGCTCTTCATGGAAACCCACCCCGACCCCGCCAAAGCCATGAGTGACGGGCCCAATGCCGTGCCCCTCAAACACATGAAGGCCCTGCTCGAAACCCTGGTGGCGCTGGACAACGTGACCAAACACCAGCCCCTGCTGGAAAACCAATTCGTTTGAAACAAAGGAAAAGTGATGAGTGCAATTGTTGATATCGTCGGCCGCGAAGTGCTGGATTCCCGTGGCAACCCCACGGTGGAATGCGATGTGTTGCTGGAATCGGGCGTGATGGGCCGTGCGGCCGTGCCCTCGGGCGCGTCCACCGGCTCGCGCGAAGCCATTGAGCTGCGCGACGGCGACAAAAACCGCTACCTGGGCAAAGGCGTGCTCAAGGCTGTGGAGCACATCAACACCGAAATCTCTGAGGCCGTGTTGGGCCTGGATGCGTCTGAGCAAGCCTTCTTGGACAAAACCATGATCGACCTGGACGGCACCGAGAACAAGAGCCGCTTGGGTGCCAACGCCATGTTGGCCGTGTCCATGGCTGTGGCACGTGCCGCCGCTGAAGAAGCTGGCCTGCCCCTGTACCGTTATTTTGGTGGCATGGGTGGCATGCAAATGCCCGTGCCCATGATGAACGTGATCAACGGCGGCGCGCACGCCAACAACAGCTTGGACTTGCAAGAGTTCATGATTCTGCCCATTGGTGCGCCCAACTTCCGCGAAGCCCTGCGCTACGGCGCCGAGGTGTTCCATGCGCTGAAGAAAATCATCGACGCCAAAGGCATGAGCACCACCGTGGGCGACGAAGGCGGCTTTGCCCCCAGCCTGCCCAGCCATGAAGCGGCCATTCAGCTGATTTTGGAAGCCATCGATCAAGCGGGTTACACCGCTGGCGAACAAATTGCCATTGGCCTGGACTGCGCGGCCAGCGAGTTTTACAAAGACGGCAAGTACCACCTCGAGGGCGAAGGCCTGGTGCTCTCGGCCACCGAGTGGACCGACATGCTGGCGAGCTGGTGCGACAAGTACCCCATCATCAGCATCGAAGACGGCATGCACGAAGGCGACTGGGAAGGCTGGAAAATTCTGACCGAGCGCCTGGGCAAAAAAGTGCAATTGGTGGGTGACGATTTGTTCGTGACCAACACCAAGATTTTGAAAGAAGGCATTGAGAAAAACATTGCCAACTCCATCCTCATCAAGATCAACCAAATCGGCACCTTGACCGAAACCTTCGCCGCCATCGAGATGGCCAAGCGCGCGGGCTATACCGCGGTGATCTCTCACCGCTCGGGCGAAACCGAAGATTCCACCATCGCCGACATCGCAGTGGGCACCAACGCGGGTCAAATCAAGACCGGCTCCATGAGCCGCTCGGACCGCATGGCCAAGTACAACCAGCT
>DKJZ01000018.1 GCA_002454975.1 Hylemonella sp. UBA6679 | reverse complement strand
CATGGCCAAGTACAACCAGCTCATCCGCATCGAGGAAGACCTGGGCGACGTGGCCAGCTACCCCGGCCGCTCTGCTTTCTACAACCTGCGTTAAATGCGCGCTGCAGAGCTTGGTGTAAGCTCAATCCATGGGTAAACGCCTGATCCCGACGATACTGATCGCACTGCTGGTGATTTTTCACCTGCAGCTGTGGTTGGGTCGGGGCAGCGTGCCCAGCGTGGCTCGCATGGCCTCCGACTTGGAGGCACAGCGCGAGCAAAACGCCAAATCGCAGCTGGACAACGAGCGCATGGCCGCTGAGATCCGCGACCTCAAAGAAGGCCTGGAAATGGTGGAAGAGCGCGCCCGCGTTGAACTCAGCATGGTGCGCCCCAATGAAATTTTGGTGCAAATCACACGCAAGTAGGGTGCATGCAGCTCGTCATCACGGGCGCTCACCCGCCTGATTTGCTTTGGCTGGCTCAGCACCTGGGCCCGCTGTTTCCCAAGCTCACCGTCCAATGCCTGGCACCCCAGGCCCTGCGCACTTGGCTTGCGCAAGCCTCAAGACCAGAGCACAGCCGTGTGTTGGTCTGTGGCTTGGACAATGCAGGGCACAACAGCACCGCAGCACCAAACGCCCCAAACCGCACCGCGCTTATGGCTGAGGATGCCGCTTTACGTGCGGCCCTGGCCCAAGCCGGCATGGCATTTGGGGTGGTGTACGGGCAGGGTTTGCAGCGTTTGCGAAACGCACAAAGGCTGGTTCAACCGCAGGACTTGCCGCAACGCGCTGCCTGGGCCTGCGAGGCCTGTTCAGACCCTGATTGCGAGCTCAAACTCTTCACTGGATTGAAGGGCTTGAAGGCGGCAGATCCTGCTGCTCCATGAAAATCTGCGTGGCTTGCACGCTGTCAAACACATAGCGCGCGCCACAAAAATCGCAGTCCACGGTGATGGCGCCTTGCTCGGCCACGATGTCTTGCGCTTCGTCTTCACCCAAGCTTTGAATCATCTGGCTCACACGCTCACGGCTGCAGGTGCAATGGAAACGCGGTACTGGGCCTTCGCTCTCAAACCGTTGTAATTTTTCTTCCCAAAACAAGCGGCGCAGGATCGTGTCCACATCCAGCGTGAGCAACTCTTCAGATTTCAAGCTCGCTGCCAAGGTGGCAATGCGGTTGTAGTCTTCTTCGAGCTGCTCGATTTCAGCGCGTTTCGATGGGGGCAAGCCTTCAAGGTTGCCAGCGCCTTCAATGGGCAGACGCTGAATCAACAGGCCAGCGGCTAAGTGCTCGTTGGAGGCCAAGACCAAGGTGGTTTCCAACTGCTCGCTTTGGCGCATGTACTGCTCAAGCACTTGGTTGAGCTGGGTCAGCGGCTGATCGTGTTCGTCGCTCAAGGGCACCACACCTTGGTAGGGTTGCTGCCCAGGGTGGCGGCCCAAGGGGTCCAAGGTGATGGCGCAACGCCCCTGCCCGTGCTGGTTTACCAAGGCCGACAAGCCAGCCCCGGCGCGCACTTCTCCGCGCAACGTGACCGTGGCACGCAAACGCAAATCGCTGTGCACCTCGGCCACAGCCAGCTTGACCGGACCGTCGCCTTGGATCTGCAAAATCAAAGCGCCATTGAACTGGATGTTGCCCTGCATGAGCACGCCAGCAGCGGTCATCTGGCCCAGCAACTGCTGCACCTCGGGAGGGTAAGGCCCCGTCTCGCTTACTGCGCGGCGCTTGAGCACCTCCACCCAGGCGTCGTCCAGGCGCACGATCATGCCGCGCACGGGCTGCCCTTCAAAAATAAATTTATGGCATTCAGACACGTGCTCAACCGATCTTTTTAAGGCTGCTGGCAAACAGCTTGGCGTTGTCCACGTAATGCTGCGCCACACGCTCTAAACCAGCAATTTGCTCAGGGCTGAGTTGCTTGACCACTTTGGCTGGGCTGCCCAAGATCATCGAGCCATCGGGGAACTCTTTGCCCTCGGTCACCAACGAGCCCGCACCCACCAGGCAGTGCTTGCCGATTTTTGCGTTGTTGAGCACCACCGCACCGATGCCAATGAGGGTGCCGTCGCCCACCGTGCAACCATGCAGCATCACTTGGTGGCCAATGGTCACGTTGTCGCCCAGTGTGAGGGGCACGCCCGGGTCAGCGTGCAGCACGCTGGCGTCTTGCACATTGGTGTTGCGCCCAATGCGGATGTGCTCAGAATCGCCACGAATCACGGTGCCAAACCACACGTTGGCGTTTTCGGCCAAGTGCACTTTACCGATGACTTGGGCGCTGTCGGCCACCCAGGCGTTGGGGCCAAGATCGGGCTGCTGCCCATCGAGTTCATAAATTGCCATGGCAGACCTCAATGCGCTGTCAATGCAGCGCTTTGTGTGGAAGAGTTGATCGACGCAGGCGTCGATGTGGAAGAAGGCGCTTGGAGCTGCAGCAGCTCTTGCGCCGTGAAACCTGCAGCTGCACGTGCTGCCAAATTGAACGGACCTTTGAGGCGCGGCGCTTGGTAGCGCTGCGTGAGCCCGGGGTAAGTGGCCACGGGGTCTAAGCCCCGCTGCGCGCACAACCAGGCATACCAGCGGTTGCCCACAGCCACGTGGCCAATTTCGTCGCGCAAAATGATGTCAAGAATTTCGCCTGCGCGGTGGTCGCCAATGCTCACCAATTTGGTCTTCACAGCCGGTGAGGCATCAAGACCGCGCGCCTCAAGCGTGCGCGGCACTAATGCGACGCGGGCCAGCACATCATGGCGGGTACGTTCGGCCATGTCCCACAAGCCCGTGTGGGCTGGAAAATCACCGTAATCAAAGCCCAGGCTGCGCAGGTGGTCGCGCAAGAGCGTGTAATGCAAGGCCTCTTCTTGCGCCACTTGCCACCAGTCCAGGTAAAAATCGTGCGGCATGCCTGCAAAGCGCCAGATGACATCCAGCGCCAAATCCACCGCGTTTTTTTCGATGTGGCAAACCGCGTGCAAGAGGCCCGCGTGTCCTTCAGGCGTGGTCAGGCGCGCTGGCTTGATGTCTGTGTGTGCCATCAACACGGGCCGCAAGGGCCGCCCTGGAATGCCTGCTGGCTCGGGCAACGCGCGCTCAGTGTCAACCGCCCAAGGCTGGGCACCCCAAGCCTGCACCTGTAAGGCTTTGTCGTTGGGGTCAGCCAGGCACAGCAAGTCCAGGCAGGTTTGACGCAATTCGGGCATCTCCCGATTATCTCTTGCGCAAAGCAAGGCTGCTGCCTAGCCGCGGGGGTGGTGTTGCGCGTGCAGCACCTTGAGGCGCTCTCGCGCTACATGGGTGTAGATGGTGGTGGTAGAAATATCGGCATGCCCCAGCAGCATTTGTACCGCACGTAAATCTGCCCCGTGGTTGAGCAAGTGCGTGGCAAACGCATGCCGCAAGGTGTGGGGTGAAAGCGGCGCGGTGATGCCCGCGCGCAGGGCGTAATGCTTGATGAGCTTCCAAAACATGACTCGGCTCATGGCGTGACCGGCCTTGGCGCCGCGCTGCGTCACAAACAAATCATCCGACAAACGCCCAGCCAGCAAGGCTGGGCGGGCTTCAGCCAGGTAACGCTGCAACCAAGCCGCAGCCACCTCGCCAAAAGGCAACATGCGCTCTTTGTTGCCCTTGCCCGTGACGCGCATCACATGGTCATTGAGGCTGATATGAAAAACCTTCAAGCCCACCAGTTCGCTCACGCGCAGGCCACTGGCGTACAAGAGCTCGAGCATGGTGCGGTCACGCAGGGCTTGCGCACTGGCCTGGCCTGGGGCTTGGAGCAAGTCGTCCACCTGCGACTCGCTCAAGGTCTTGGGCACGCGCAAAGCCTGCTTGGCAGAGACCAGCCGCAAGGTTGGGTCTGCGGTGATACGCCGCTCGCGCAAGGCCCAGCGAAAGTAGCGCTTGAACACCGTCAAGCGACGGTTGGCGGTGCTCGCTTTTGTGTGCGCATGCTCGGCGGCAAAGTAAGCATGCAGGTCAACTTCTTGGGTTTGGGGCAAGCGCAGTTCGCGCGGCTCGAGCCACGCCAGCAACGCTTGCAAATCCCGACGGTAAGCCTTGAGGGTGTTGTCAGACAGGCCTTCTTCGAGCCACAAAGACTCGATGAAGGCGTCTATCTCATCCAAGCCAAACTCCGGTGTTCAACTCAGTCCAAGGTGAGCTTGGCTGAGTCAACCACGCCCTTGTACACGGTGAACTCCGCTTTGATTTGCTCGGCAAACTGCTCAGGCGTGTTGGCCACGATCAAAGAACCGGTGTCTTCGATGCGCTTGCGCACGGCTGGGTCTTCCAAGGCTTTACGCACACCGGCGTTGATTTTGTCCACCACCTCTTTGGGCAGGCCTTTGGGGCCCAAAATGCCGTAATAAGCCATGCGGTTTACCGGCTCCAAGCCAACTTCTTTGAAGGTGGGCACGTTGGGCAACACAGCCAAACGCTGAGGTGCAGCCACCACGATGGGCACCAAACGACCGTTTTGAATGAAGGGCAAGGCCGAAGGCAGGTTGTCAAAAATGATGGGCACCTGGCCGGCCACGGTGTCGTTCAGAGCTGGGCCACCACCACGGTAAGGAATGTGGGTGATGAAGGTGCTCGTGCGGTTTTTGTACAGCTCCATTTGCAGGTGACCAATGCCGCCGGTACCGGATGTGGCAAACGAGTGACGACCCGGCGAGCGCTTGAGCTCAGCCAAGAAAGAGGCATGGTCTTTGGCTGGGAAGCTGGGGTGCACCGCAATCACATTGGGTGTGGCCGCAATGTTAATGATGGGGGTGAAGTCGGTCAGCGGGTTGTACGGGATTTTGGGGTTGATGGCCGGGTTGGCGGCCGTGGTGGACACGGTGGCAACACCCAGCGAGTAGCCATCTGGTGGGGCCTTGGCGGTTTCAGTGGCGCCCAAAACGCCGCCGCCACCAGCCTTGTTCTCAATCACCACGGGCTGACCCAGGGCTTTGCTCAAGGGCTCGGCGATGGTGCGGGCAATGATGTCGGTGGTGCCACCTGGTGCAAAGGGCACCTGCAGGCGAATGGCCTTGTTGGGGTAGTTTTGTGCCGAGGCATTGCCTACAGTGGCGGCTGCGGCCAAGGCCAGCAGCGAGAGGTTAAGAAAACGACGTTGCATGGTGTGCTCCTAAAAATTATTGACCCAAGAGGCCCTTTTTCAACCGGCCATCGACCGGATTGTTACCGATGAAAATCTCCAGCACGGCGGCATAGAAATCAGCCCCAGGCACCGGTGAGCCTTTAGGGATGTCGTTGATGGACAAGACCATGCCCTTGCCGGGCAGGTAATCCAGAGAAATCACATCGCCTGGCCGGCTCGAGCCTATGGTGTCGATGGTGCGCGCCAAGGCGCCTGCGCGCTCTTGGTAAGTGGGCCACTGGGCGTCACCCGCGTTTTTGCGCACCCCGTCGATGAGCGCTTTTTTGATGTCACCAGACGACAACTCCATGAGCGGGCGCAGTTGCAAACGCTTGGGGCCGGGGTTTTGCAAAATATCTGCCGCAGAGCTGGACTTTTCCGGCAGGTACAAGCCCGCCACATAAGCGCGGATGATGAAGACCGCACGCAGCCCTAAGCCGTTGAGTTTGAGGTTTTGGTTGGCCAGCTGGGCCTGGTCGTCAAAGCGCTGACCTTCAAGCTCGGCGGCTTGAACGGCAGCCCCAGCCAAGCCAAGAGCAGTCGCCAAGACGACCACGCGCAGAGGTGAGAGAAGTTTCATGCCTGTTATTCTCGCTCAGTGACTTACCTGAACCTGCTGATCCCGGATTTTTCTCTGATTTTGTGCGGTTATTTGTTGTGCCGATTCACTGCACTCAATGAGAACGTTTGGAAGAGCGTCGAAGCGCTGGTGTACTTCTTTTTGTTCCCGGTGCTGCTGCTCAAGAACATCCTCAAGACCCCGCTGGACTTGGGGGCTGCCTCGAGCCTGGTGGCTGCCGCGGTCAGCATGGGCTTGCTGGGCATTGCGATGGCCTATGCCCTGCCCTACCTGCCCGGGCTGCGTCACCTGGGTCAGCGGCACCACGCTGCCAGCGCACAAATTGCGTTTCGTTTCAATGGGCTCATGGGCTTGGCCATCATGGACCGGCTCAGTGGCGCACAAGGCGTGCTGCTGATGTCCATCGTGATCGGGTTTTGCGTACCCATGTTCAATGTGGCCGCGGTTTGGCCCATGGCACGCGCCAACACGCAGCCGCTGGGAGCCGCCTTGCTGAAGAACCCGTTGATTTTGGCCACAGTCGGTGGCATGGCATTGAACCTGGGCGGCTTTGAGGTGCCCTCCTGGGCCGGCAGCACGGTGGAGCGGCTCGGTGCTGCGGCCATTCCCTTGGGGCTGATGGCTGCGGGGGCAGGCCTCAAACTCGGTGCCATCCAGCAAACCCCGGCGCTCACAGCGTGCTTGCTGGGCATCAAACACCTCATGCTCCCGCTGTGCGCCTGGGGCTTGTCGCACTTGCTGGCGCTGCCGCCGGTGCAGACCACGGTGCTGCTGGCCTTCTCGGCGCTGCCCACCTCATCGAGTGCTTATGTGCTGGCCAGCCGCATGGGGTTTGAAGGCAGCTACGTGGCCGGCCTCATCACGCTCTCAACCCTGCTGGGGGTGCTGAGCTTGAGTTTGGCTTTGGGCGTCTTGCGCTAAGGCCCACTGCAGGTGCTCGCGCACCAGGTCGTTGGCACTTGGCAAACACCTTTGCAAAGCCGTTGTGATGGCTTGGCGCTCGTTGTCGGGCAAGGCCGCGTTGCGCAAAGCATTGCCCATGGCCACGGCGATGTTGCGTTGCCAGCGCGCATGACCAATTCGACGGATGGCCGAACCCTCGGTGCGCTTTAAAAATTCGGTCTCATCCCACGCCATCAACGCGAGGAACTGAGGGTGGGTCAGCCCCGCTCTGGCATCAAAATCTGGCAGGGTGCTGCGCTGCGCGTATTTGTTCCAAGGGCAGGCGGTTTGGCAGTCGTCGCACCCATAAATGCGGTTGCCCATGAGAGATCGCAAGGCCTCAGGGATGGGGCCTGCATGCTCGATGGTGAGGTAAGAAATACAGCGCCGTGCGTCGAGCTGGTAGGGGCCAGTGATGGCCTGGGTTGGGCAAGCTGTGATGCAGGCAGAGCATGTGCCGCAATGACCACTCACCGGGGGCGTGGGCGGCAAGGCCACATCCACAAAAATTTCGCCTAAAAAAAACATGGAGCCAGCCTCACGGTTGAGCACCAGCGTGTGCTTGCCGCGCCACCCCAGGCCGCTGCGCGTGGCCAACTCAGCCTCCAGCACAGGCGCCGAATCGGTGAACACGCGGTAGCCCAAAGGCCCCAGGCTGTGGCTGATGCGATCGGCCAACTTTTGCAGGCGCGCGCGCAACACCTTGTGGTAGTCCCGCCCCCGCGCATACACCGAGACCACCGCTGTGCCAGGCTCATGCAGGGCCTGGGTCTCTTGCGCTTGCCAGTCTGCCTGAGTGTGGCGCGGCAAGTAATCCATGCGCGCGGTGATCACGCTGAGCGTGCCTGGCACCAATTCGGCCGGCCTGGCCCGCTTGAGGCCATGGCTGGCCATGTAAGCCATCTCGCCATGGTTGCCCTGCCCCAACCAGGCCAATAAACCGGGCTCGGCGTGGGACAAATCCACATCGCTCACGCCAATTTGGGAGAATCCAAGCTCAAGGCCCCAGCCCTGGAGGTCTGACACCCACTGCGTAGTGATGAATTGATGGCTGTTGAGCGACACCTGCCCATTGTAAAAAACCTTGTGTGCCCCAATGAGGCCGCCACCCAAGACCTGGCCCAAGCTTTGGCCAGCGCACCGGGCGTGGGCCAGGCTTTTGTGGCGCTGCATGGCGACTTGGGCGCGGGCAAAACCACCTTGGTGCGGCACTTGCTGCGCGCCTTGGGGGTGGAAGGCCGCATCAAAAGCCCCACCTACGCGGTGGTGGAGCCGCACGATGCCAGGCTGCAAGGGCAGCCGCTGGCCGTGTGGCACTTTGACTTCTACCGCTTCAGCGACCCGCGCGAATGGGAAGACGCCGGCTTTCGCGATATTTTTGCCAGCCCTGGCCTCAAGCTGGCGGAGTGGCCAGAAAAAGCCGCCGCGTACCTGCCTGTCGCAGACCTGGACGTGCGCCTTGACGTGCACGATGAACAGCGCCACATCAGCCTCACGGCCAACACTGTCTTGGGTGCTGACATTCTTGAGGCACTGGCGGGATGAAACGCCGCACGTTCCTTGAAAGCACCGTGCTGGTCATGGGGGTGCATACCTGGGCTCATGGTGCGGGCATCGTGGCGGTGCGCGTGTGGCCTGCGGCCGACTACACCCGCGTGACCATCGAGTCGGACCGGCCGCTTAAAACACGCACGCGTTTTATCCCAGACCCACCCCGCTTGGCCGTGGACATGGAGGGCTTGCAGCTCAGCCCTGAGCTGCGCGACCTGGTGGCCAAGGTGCGGCCTGACGACCCCAACATCGCTGGCATCCGTGTGGCGCAACATGCCCCTGATCTGGTGCGGCTGGTGGTTGACCTCAAGCAGGCCATGGCCCCCCAGGTGTTCAGCCTCGAGCCTGTGGCGGCCTACCAGCATCGCCTGGTGATGGACCTCTACCCCACACAAGCGGCTGACCCGCTGGCGCAACTCATTGCCCAGCGCTTGCGTGATGCCCCAGCGCCCACCGAGCCAGCGCGCACGCAAGACCCGCTGGGTGAACTCATTGCCCGCAAAGACACCGCCCAAACCACAGCCCGCAAGAGCACGCCGCCCAAAGAAGTGCTGCCAGACGCACCCAAAACGCAGACACGCCCTGACAACCCGCCCAGCGCCTTGACCGATCGCCTCATCATCGTTGCGCTGGACCCCGGTCATGGCGGCGAAGACCCCGGTGCCATTGGCCCAGGTGGCACCCAAGAAAAAGACGTGGTGCTGCAAATTGCCCAGCGCTTGCGCGAGCGCATCAACAACACCAGCCTAGGCGGCAACCCCATGCGCGCCTACATGACCCGCGATGCTGATTTTTTTGTGCCCCTGCACGTGCGCGTGAACAAAGCACGCCAGGTGCAAGCCGATTTGATGGTGAGCATCCATGCCGATGCCTTCTACGACCCCAAGCCCCAAGGGGCGAGTGTGTTTGCCTTGAGCCATGGCGGGGCCTCGAGCACCGCGGCACGCTGGATGGCGGCCAAAGAAAACAAGGCCGATTTGATAGGCGGCGTGAATGTGAAATCGCAAGACACGCAAGTGCAGCACGCCCTGCTGGACATGAGCACCACCGCGCAAATCAAAGACTCGCTCAAACTGGGCGGGGCCATGTTGCAAGAGATTGGGCGTGTGGGCAAATTGCACAAACCCCGGGTGGAGCAAGCAGGGTTTGCCGTGCTCAAGGCGCCCGATATTCCCAGTGTGCTGGTGGAGGCGGCCTTCATCAGCAACCCGGATGAAGAAATCAAACTCAAAGACGAGGCCTACCAAACCCAGCTGGTGGACGCCTTGATGCGCGGCATTGTGCGCTACTTCGCCAACAACCCGCCGCTGGCGCGCAACCGCACAGCCTAGCTGTTAGGCTCAGCGCTTTTGGTGGCGGCTGCGCCAGGCGCCGAACATCACCAGCAAGCCCGGCACGATGATGAGGGCCCAAATGATTTTGTCGAGGTTGGCCTTGACCCAGGGCAAGCTGCCCAAGAAGTAGCCCGCGGTGCAAATGCCAAACACCCAAATGGCTGCACCCACCACGTTGAAGAAGGTGAACTTGGCGCGGTCCATGGCCGCCACGCCCGCCACAAACGGGGCAAAGGTGCGCACAAATGGCATGAAGCGCGCAATGATGATGGTCACACCGCCGTAGGTCTCGTAGAAGGCGTGCGCCTTGTCAAACGCCACACGGTTGAAAAACCTCGACTGCTCCCAGCCAAACACCTTGGGGCCAAAGTACCGGCCTATCGTGTAATTGGTTTGGTCGCCCAGCACGGCAGCCACCATCAGCACGGTGCAGGCCACGGGGTAACTCAGCAACTCAGCCCCGGCCAATGCGCCCACCACAAACAGAAGCGAGTCCCCCGGCAAAAACGGCATGACCACCAGCCCGGTTTCCACAAACACAATCAAAAACAGCAGCGCATACACCCAAACGCCGTAGTTCTGCACGAACATCTCCAGGTAGCGGTCGACGTGCAGGATGAAATCGATGAGAAAGGTGATGGTTTCCATGGGTGGGGATTATCCCAGCCTTGTCACCAACGTCGGCCTCGCTCAAAAGATTGCCCGCAGGTTGTGACACGCTGCGATCTCAAAATCACCAAGACCTCACACCGCGCAATACTTTTCTTGAATTTCCTCATCAGCCAGCAACTCGGCCGCGGTGCCTTGGTGCACGATCTGGCCTTGGTCGAGGATGTAGGCGCGGTCTGAAATGCCCAGGGCGCGCTCCACGTTTTGCTCCACCAGCAAAATGGTGGTGCCTTGCTGCTTCATGCGGGCAAACAGCTCAAACATTTCGTCCACCAAAATCGGCATGATGCCTTCACTGGGCTCGTCGAGCAAAATCATGCGGGGCTTTGCCATCATGGCCCGCGCAATGGCCAGCATTTGCTGCTCCCCGCCTGAGAGCGACGTGCCCTCTTGCGACAAGCGCTCTTTGAGACGCGGAAAAGTCTGGGCAATCTCGTCGATCATGGCGTCCATCTCGCCGCGCCGGGCGCTGGCCAGCAAGCCAAGTTGCAGGTTTTCCAGCACGCTCAGGCCCGGGACAATGCGCCGCTCTTCGGGCACGTAAGCCAGGCCCAGGTGGTAGCGCTGGTGGGGGGCCATGGGCAGCAGGTCTTGCCCGTCAAACACCACGGTGCCACGTGCTTTGGACAGCAGGCCCATGATGGTGCGCAGGGTGGTGGTTTTGCCTGCGCCGTTACGACCCATGAGGGTCACGATTTCGCCGCGGCCCACATGAAAGCCCAAACCTTGAATGACGTGGCTCTGGTCGTACCAGGCGTTGAGTTGTTCTACCTTGAGCATGGTGTGTCCTCAGTGCTGGCCCAAATAAACGCGCTTGACTTCGGCGTTGTTTCGGATGTCGTCGGGGTTACCTTCAGCCAACAGCTCGCCGTGGTGCAGCACGATGAGGCGCTTGCACAAACCCATGACCATTTTCATTTTGTGTTCCACCAAAATCACGGTGCGCTCTTGGGCCAGCTTGAGGATCAAGTCCATCATGACGGTGGTTTCTTCAGGCGACATGCCAGCGGTTGGCTCGTCCATCAGCAAGAGCTTGGGGTGGCAAGCCAGGGCCATGGCCACCTCCAGGCTGCGCTGCTGGCCGTGGGCCAGGTCGCCTGCGAGCTTGTTGCGCACATCGGCCAGACCCACACGCACCAGCAAGGCATCGGCCTCTTCGATCAGCAGGCGGTAAGAGGCACGCGAGCGAAACAGCTCAAACCTGGAGACCTGCATTTGCAAAGCCACGCGCACGTTCTCGTGCGCGCTCAGGTGTTTGAACACATTGGTGATTTGAAAGCTCTTGGCAATGCCCATGCGGGCAAATTCATGCGCTGCAATGTGGCTGATGTCTTGTCCTTCAAACAAGACCTGGCCTGAGCTTGGTGGCACGCCACCGCTGATGACGTTGAAAAACGTGCTCTTGCCCGCGCCATTGGGGCCAATGATGGCGGTGAGTTCACCAGGCTGAAAGCTCACGCTCACATTGTTGAGCGCACGAAATTTGCCAAAGTAACGCGAAGCGTTGCGCACTTCAAGAATGGGGGTGGATCTCATACGCCCTCCTCTTTTTCAAGGGTGCGATGCTGCCAACGGTCGATGATGTCGAGCAAGGTGCCCCATATGCCTTTGGGGAAGAACAGCACGAACACCATGAAAATGGCCCCCACCACACCCATCCAGTAGCGGGTGAGGTTGGTCACCACGTCCTCAAGGTACAAGAAAACTGCAGCCCCCACAAAGGGCCCAAAAAACGTGCCCATGCCGCCAAGCAAGCACATCATCACGGCTTGTCCGCTTTGCAGGTAGTGCAAGGAATCAATCGGCACCACCGAGAGGTGCAAGGCACGCAAGGTGCCCGCCAGACCACAGATGCCAGCTGAGAGCACAAACACCAGCAACTTTGCGCGGGCCACGTCATAGCCGCACGCCACAGCGCGTTTTTCGTTCTCGCGGATGGACTCGATGACAGCCCCAAAGGGCGAGTTCAACACGCGCGAAATGAACCACATGGCCACCGCCACAAAAAACAAAATCACGTAGTACTTGTTGAGTGGGTCGATGAAGTCAATGCTGATGCCAGGCAGGTTGATGGTCTCTACCTTGACGCCACGCAAACCGTTTTCACCACCTGTCCAGCCATCGGCTTTGTAAAACACGTAGTAAATGATTTGCGCCAAAGCCAGCGTGACCATGCTGAAGTAAATGCCGCGTGTGCGTATGGCCAGATAGCCCATCAGCACACCGACCAAGCTGGCACTCACCACACCCAATGCAATGGCTGCCCACCAGGGCCAGCCACCGCTCACCACGGCAATGCCCGCGAGGTAAGAACCCACCCCAAGAAACGCTGCGTGCCCAAAGGACAGCATGCCGGTGTAGCCAAACAACAAATTGAAGCCCACGGCGTACAAGCCAAAGATCAAGATGTTGACCGACAAGGCGTCGTAGGGCATCAAAAAAGGAAAAACCAACAAAAACAAGAGCACCGAGGCCACTCGGTGGGCGCGTGCCAAATCAATCAAAGCATTCATGGTCTTAGCTCATCAAACCGGCTTTGCCGAAAAAGCCCTGCGGGCGCCACAACAGCACCACAGCCATGAGCACAAAAATAGACAGCTCGGCGTACTCAGGCGCCACCAGCGAGGTCATGGCAAACACCACGCCCACCAACAAGCCTGCCACCACAGCACCAGGCAAAGAGCCCATGCCTCCCACAACGGTCACCACAAACGATTCGGCCAAAATGGGAATGCCCATCTCGGGGTTGACCGCCCGCGTGGGTGCGGCCAACAGGCCCGACAACCCAGCAATGGCTGTACCGATGCCAAACACCAGCAGCCACACTTTGGCAATGTCGATGCCCAAGACCTTGACGATTTCAGAGTCACGCGAACCCGCCCGAATGATCAGGCCATAGCGCGTTTTCTCAATGAAAAGCCACAAGGCCAACACGATCACAGCCGTGGCTGCGATCAAAAACAAGCGGTAAAGCGGGAAATGCCCAAAGCCCAAATTGACCGACCCACGCAAGGCCGCGGGTGTGGCGCTGGGCAAGCCCTCAATGCCAAACACAAAGCGCATCACGTCGATGAGCACATAAGACAAACCAAAGGTCAGCAGCAACGGGTAGTCGATGCCGCGCCCATACAAGGGACGCACCAAAAACCGCTCACACACCAAGCCAATGGCGCCGGTGGCCAGCGGCACCAACAGCAAACTGAACCAAAAATTACCAGTGACGCCTAGGCTGTAAACGCCCAAAAAAGCGCCGACCATGAAGAACGCGCCGTGCGCGAAATTCACCACGGTGAGCATGCCAAAAATCAACGACAAACCGATGGCCAAGAGCGCATACACAGCGCCCAGGGCAATGCCAGTCATCAGTTGCAAGGCAAAGAGTTGCGGTGAAATGTCCAACATCACATTCACTTACAAGACAGGAATAAGCCCGCGGCCACTGGCCGCGGGATGAGGCAAGGCGAAGCGATCAGGTCGAAATCTTGTGACCCAATTCGTCGCAGGTACGCAGGTTTTTCTCGTCGGCTTCTTCGATCGACAGCACATTGAAGACGTCGTACTTGTCTTTCATGTTTTTGGACTTGGACTCCACAATCACCACCGACTGCACCGACTGGTGGTCGCACTTGCGGTAGAACTGCTCGCCCTTGTACCAGTTGTAGCGCAACTGGCGCAACGCAATGCTGACCTTGACCGACTCGGTCGACTTGGCCTCACGCACAGCCTGCAGCACTGAACGAACACCGGCATAACCCAGCGCGCCGTAGTCTGAAGGCACCGCGCCGCCATGGGCTTTGCGGAACTTGTCGTTGAAGGTTTTGGCCGCAGGGATTTTGTCTTCCATGCCCCAGTAGTACGAGGTGCCACCCAAGATGCCTTCAAACGCATCTGCGCCGCCGGCTTGACGTGCGGTGTAGAGCAACACAGGCGCAATGATTTTGGTGTTGGCCTTGATGCCGAAATCGGTGGCTTGCTTGGCAGAGTTCACCAGGTCGCGACCGAAGTTGCACAGCACCAGAATGTCGGGCTTGAGGGCTTGGATACGTGGCAAGAAGGCCGAGTAATCCGCTGCACCAATGGGGTGACGGATGTCAGCCAGGGTCTGCACGCCCAGCGACTGACCCGCACGCTGAAAGCCGCGCACCATCTCATGGCCATAGGCATAGTCGGCAGTGAGGTACACCACTTTTTTACCAAAACGGGGAAAGGCATAACGGCCCACCGCACCGGCTGTAAGGTGGGGGTTGAGGGCTTCGTGGAAGGTGTAGAGGCTCCAGTCTTTGGCCTCGTTGATGGCGTCCGATTGGCTGATGGAGTTGAAGATGATTTTGCGGTCACGGCACACCGCATTGATGGACAGCTGGGTGGCCGCTGACAAAGAGCCCACCACAAAGTCGACCTTGTCTTTTTCAATCAACTCCAGCGTACGGGTAGCGGCTTCTCCGGGGTTGAGCTTGTCATCGCGTACCAGCAGTTCGGCTTTGCGGCCGTTGAAACCGCCACTGTCGTTGAACTCTTTGATGGCGATTTCTGCAGCGCGCACCTGGTCTTGTGCTTCGGCAGAAAACGCGCCAGTCAATGGCACAGGAAAGCCGATTTTGATGGGTGTGCTCTGCGCATGTGCGAGGTTCAGCCAGGCAGGAGAGACTGCGGCAGCAGCGCCCCCCACGATGAGCGAACGACGACCCAGGTTGGTAGCTTTTGTTGTCATGCTTGTCTCCTCAGGTTGGTAAAGTTGATAGATCGATGGCCGTTTGTTGCATCACGGTGGCAGCATCACGCGACATGTCGCTGAGCCCACTGGCCGTGGCCTGCATGTACGCGCCGAGTTGACGGCCACGCTCCACCACCGCCTGGCCATCCCTCAGGCGTTGTGATTCATATTGGTTCAAGGCCTCAGGGCTGGTGCCCAGGGCCCGCAAGGCATTGCACAGCGCCATGGCATCTTGGGCTGCTTTGGTCACGCCCATGCCCACATGCGGGCGCGCCACAAAAGCCGCATCACCCATCAAGGCCACACGGCCAAAGGTGAGCTGGGTGCTGTAGCAGTCGTAAATCGGCTGCAAGAAAGGCTGCGCGGTTTTTTCCAGAATTTCAGCGAACTGGGGTGCGAGTTTGTCGCGGGCGGCCTGCCTGGCAGCGGCCACGTGGCGCCACGACACCTTGTTGGGCGGCAGGCCCAAGGGGTGATGCTCGCCATCGGCATCGGTCATGAGGTCTTGCAACACGCCGTTGTCGGGTGCGGGGCGGTACCACACAAAGTTGTAGCGGCGTTGGCCCACGGCCACCGAATTGCCGTGGCCCGCCACGGGGTAGCCTATGAGTTGCTCGCCTGGGGGCAAACCAAAACCAAAGGTTTCAAACACAGTGTTGAGGGTCAGGCGTGAGAGCACCGCCTCATCACACACCCCACGCCAAGCCACATAGCCCGCGTACTGTGCCTTCACCTCGGGGGCCAGAAAAGCACGCACGCTGGAGCGGATGCCATCAGAGGCCACCAGCACATCGGCCTCAAAGCGCCGTCCGTCCTCACACAGCACACGCACACCATGCGCGTCTTGCTCAAAGCTTTTCAAGGCAGCGCCGCGCACATACGAAGCCGCTGGCAAGGCCTCCAGCAAGAGCGCATACAAGCGACTCCACGAGGTGAGAATTTGCGGAATGTGCACCTGCCCAATGGTTTGACCTTGGGTGTCGAGCGTGACGCGCTCGGTGACAGCCACACCCAAAGAGGCCTCTGCAGGCACGCCGCAGCGTGCCAGTGCCTCTTTGAGCAGACCATGGGTCACGATGCCTGCACCGCGCCCGTCCAAGGAAGCCGTGGCCTTCTCCAGCACCGTGACTTCAAAACCGGCACGCAGCAAAATATTGGCCGCCATCAGGCCGCCCAAAGAACCACCAATGACCAACACACGTGACATCAGACACGGGCTCCTGGTGTGGCAGCCCCAGCCAATTTGGCATCGAGCACGATTTTTTCTTGAGCGGGGTAATTGAGCTCAATCACCACACCGCTGGGGTCGTCCATGAACAGCTGGTGCAGGCCGATGGACGGCACGGTGCGCTCGCGCACCGGAATGCCCAGCCGCGCCAGATGCGCGAGCTTTTGCTCCAAACCGGTGGCGAACAAAGCAATGTGGTCCACCGCCCCCGAACCCTTGAGGCTGCTGACATCGCGGTCGCCCAGGTATTGCTTGAGGCCCTCGGGGTCATTGAGGTCCATGCCAATCACATGCACCATCGCATTGGCCACATCGGCATGGTCGCCGTTGTAGAGCCAAACGCCAGGAAACGGGAACGCTGGACGCGGGCCAACCGTCAGACCCAAGGCCGCCTCGTAAAACTTGCGGGTGCCCTCCAAGTCGGTGGTGCGGATTGAAAAATGGTTGAGGGCGAGGGTCATGGTGCACAAGCTCCAGAAAGGATGCGGCGCTGCGCTTTGCGCGGGGCCAGGGGTTGCAAGCTGGCCACGTAAGCCATCACACGGTCTTGAATGTAGAGGGCATCTGTGCTGGCTGACACCGTGTTTTCCACATCTTGCGCCAAGGTCTGGCCATACACCCACCGGCGCATGCCCATGTAAAACACGCTGCCGTGCAAACCAAGGATGCGTTCTTTCTCGCGCTCGGTAGGCGGTTTGGCACTGCGTTTGCCCAAATAGCGCAAGGTTTCGCGGTGAATGCGGGGAAACAACTTTTCACCCAAAAGGGCGAAGTAGCGGTCGGTGATGTAGCGGTCGTTCAAGCCCGAATACACAAACACGCGCACCCACTCCTGCTCAAGAATGACCTGTGCGTACGACACATAAAACTGTGTGAGCTTTTCTGGCAAATCCAAACCTGGATCATCCAGCAGCGTTTCCCACTCTGCGCGCCAACGACCTTCGAAAATGTCTTGGTACACACGTTCAAGCAAAGCCTGCTTGGTGGGAAAGTAGTGATAAAGCAAGGTGTGGGTGATGCCCAACTCACGCGCCAAGTCGCGCAGCTGCGCGCCCAAGCCATGCCTGGAGAAAAAGCGAATGGCACCGTCCACCAACTGCTGCTCACGCTCGGCTGGCGGCATGCGGCGGCGCACCACAGGTGCGTCTGCGCTGCTGGTGCAGGGGGTGGCAGGGTTTTTCCGGATGGAAGGCATCACAACATTGCTTGATATTTAGATTTAATTTAACGCTTGGTCAATAAGCAACAAATCGGGACAAACCCGAAGACCCACAAACTGAGGACACCACCACCATGGACTTACAAGGCACCGTGACCTTGGCTGCCCCACCCGATCAGGTGTGGCAGGCACTGAACAACCCTGATGTGCTGCGGCTTTGCATCCCCGGTTGCGAAGACATCACCGCGCTCTCCCCCACGGAGATGCAAGCCCGTGTGGTCATCAAAATGGGACCGGTACGTGCCACTTTTGTGGGCAAGGTCAGCATGACCAACATCGTGCCCATGCAGGGTTACACCCTGAACTTTGAAGGCTCGGGCGGGAGTGCGGGCTTTGCCAAGGGCAGCTCTGTCATCACCCTCTCCGAAGTGACAGAGGGCACACAACTGACCTACACCGCCAAAGCCTCGATTGCTGGCAAGCTCGGGCAAATTGGCGGGCGCATGATCGACGCCTCGGCACGTCAACTCTCGGACAAATTTTTCAATGCGCTGCAAGCGCACTTCGCCAAAGAACTGCCTGCGGCACTGGTGCCCATCAGTGAGCCCAAAACCCAAGCAGCCCAGGTTCAGGCCCAAGCGGATGAGCGCAGCAGCGGCACCCACCTGCCAGCACTGATCACGGCCCCCACACCGCCCAGCCCAAGTGCCAGCACAACTGCTGCCAAAGACGCCGACTGGCTGGCCCTGGAAAAGGTACGTTTGTTGTGGTTTGTCGCCGGTGTGTTGGCCACATCGGTGGGCGTGTGGCTGGGTGCCACTTTTCTGAAATAAAGGACCGTCATGAAAGCGCCTGCTTTTGCTTATGCACGCCCCCGCAATCTGAACGAGGTTTTCTCGCTCATGGCTGAACATGGCGACAACGCCAAGCTGCTCGCTGGTGGGCAAACGCTCAATGCCACCCTCAACATGCGTTTGTCCGAGCCAGGCATCTTGGTTGACCTTCAAGCGGTGCCAGAACTCAAGGGCCTGCACATCAAGGGCGATGTTTTGCACATCGGCGCCATGGTGACGCACACCGAGATCGAAGACTCCCCCTTGGTGGCACAGCACATGCCGCTGTTGCGCGCAGCTGTGCCACACATTGCCCACCGCGCTATTCGTAACCTGGGCACCTTCGGAGGCTCGATTGCTTACGGCGACCCTGCCGCCGAGTGGCCAACCTGTTTGCTGGCCCTCGATGGTGTGGTGCTTGCGCGCGGACCTCAAGGTGAGCGGCGCATTCCTGCACAAGATTTTTTCACGGGTCTGTACAGCACCGAGCTGCAAGAAGATGAAGTCATTGTGGCTTGCGAAATTCCTTTGAAATCTGGCAAGCGCGCTTTTGCATTTGATGAGCTCGCACGACGCCATGGCGACTACGCCGTGGTGGGTGTGGCCATGACGGCTGATGTTCAAGGCAACACCTTGCGCGATGTTCGCCTGGCATGGTTGGGCGCGGCCTGCCAGCCACTGCGCAGCCAGCGCACCGAAGCCGTGTTGGAAGGACAGGCCATGAGCGAGGGCCTGCTGGCTCAAGCCCTGCAGTGTCTCAAGCAAGAGCTGCCCACCGAAGCAGACCTGACCCACAGCGCAGCGACCAAGTCGCACCTGGCAGGCGTGATGCTCAAGCGCGCCATCAAAACCCTGACACAACCCCAAGCGAACCCGGCTTGAAAAGGAGCTGTTCATGAACACCACCACGCAATCCGTGAGCATCACGGTCAATGGCCAGGCGCAGCGCAGCTTGGTCCAACCGCGCACCCATTTGGTTGATTATTTGCGCGAAGAACTCGGCCTCAAGGGCTCCCATTTGGGCTGTGAACACGGCGTGTGTGGCGCCTGCACCGTGCGCGTCAATGGCCAGAATGTTCGAGGCTGCCTGACCCTGGCGGTTCAAACCGATGGCGCCAACGTCGACACCATCGAAGGCCTGAGCGAAACCGGCGAGATCAAAGACCTGCAAGCGGCCTTCATCCGTCACAACGCTTTGCAGTGTGGCTTTTGCACCTCGGGCATGTTGATGGCAGCCAGCGAGTTGCTGACCGCACAACCCCATGCCACGCGCGAACAGGTCCGTGAGTGGATCTCGGGCAACTACTGCCGCTGCACTGGTTACCAAGCCATTGTGGATGCTGTTTGCGAGGTGCTGGCCTCGCGCCGTCAAGGAGTCGCTGCATGAACGCCCCCGAGAACAAACATTTGCAAGAAGCCTTGGCCAAGGTGCGCAGCGAGGCGCCCAACACCACCGAGGTGCCGCATGCCGCGCCTTTCACCGGCGACATGGCGGGGGCCAAACACATCGGCCAAGCCATTCCACGCCCAAATCTGGAGCGCTTGGTGGAAGGCCGTGGCCAGTACATCGACGACATCGAGCTGCCCCGCATGGCGCATGTGGTGTATTGGCGCTCACCGGTCGCGCATGCCCGCATCATCAAGATCGACAGCGCTTACGCCCGCATGATGCCTGGCGTGTTGGGTGTGTACACCGGCCATGATTTGGCCGCGGTGTGCAAGCCCTGGGTGGCCACCCTCACCCACTTGGCTGGCATCAAATCAGCGCCCGAACACCCTATGGCCTTGAACCGTGCGCACTGGCAAGGCGAACCCGTGGTGGCGGTGGTGGGCAAAACCCGGGCTGAAGCCGAAGACGCCTTGCAGTACATCCAAGTCGAATGGGAAGAACTGCCCGCTGCGCTGGACATGAACACCGCGCTCGACCCCAGCACCCCGGTGATTCACCCTGAACTGGGTGACAACCTGTGCTTCACCCGCAGCCTGGACACCGGCGGCGTGGAAGAAGCCTTTGCCAAGGCCGCCGTGGTGGCCGAGGCCACCTTCGACTTTGGTCGCCACACCGGTGTGACGCTGGAGCCGCGCTGCCAAATTGCTGACTACAACCCCTCCAACGGTCAGCTCACGGTCTACCACTCGCAACAGGCCCCGCACATGATGCAAGACCTGTACGCGCGCCAGTTCGACCTGCCCGAGTCCAGCATCCGCGTGATTTGCAAAGATGTGGGTGGCTCGTTTGGCATCAAGGTGCACGCTTACCCCGATGACTTTGCCACCGTGGCGATTGCGATTTTGCTCAAACGGCCAGTGAAGTTTGTGGCCGATCGCCTGGAGTCTTTTGTCAGCGACATCCATGCGCGTGAGCACCGCATCTATGGCCGCATTGCGGCGTCGGCTGAAGGCGACATCCTGGCTTTTGAGATCAAAGACACCACCGGCATTGGCCCTTTCTCGATGTTCCCGCGCACCAGCGGCATCGAGGGCAACCAGGTGGTCAACCTCACCGGCGGCCCCTACAAACACAAGGCCTACCGCGCGCATCTGGATGTGGTGTTTCTGAACAAAACCCCCACCTGCCAGTACCGCGGTGTGGGCCACCCGATTGCCTGCGCGGTGACTGAGGGTCTGGTGGATTTGGCCGCTGCCAAGCTGGGCATGGACCCGCTGGCCCTGCGCAAACGCAATGTGATTCCTGATGACGCTTACCCTGCCACGGGCGCCTCAGGCATCAAGCTCGAAGTGCTCTCACACGAGGCTTGCCTGCGCAAGATCGAGCAACTCATGGACTACCCGGCCCTCTTGGCCGAGCAAGCCGCGCTGCGCCAAAAAGGCATTTACCGCGGCATTGGGTTTGCCACCTTGATTGAGCTCACCAACCCCAGCGCGGCGTTTTACGGTGTGGGTGGTGCGCGCATTTCCTCACAAGACGGCGCCACGCTGCGCTTGGAGCCAGCTGGTGGCGTGGCGGTGATGGTCAGCGTGGGTGAACAAGGCCAAGGCACCGAGGCCATCTTTGCGCAAATTGCCGCAGACGCGGTGGGCGTGCCCATGAACCAGGTGCGCTTGCTCACGGGCGACACCGATGCCGTGCCTTATGGCGGCGGCACCTGGGCCTCGCGTGGTGCGGGCGTGGGTGGTGAAGCCGTGTTGCAAGCCGGCTTGGCGCTGCGCGCAAATATTTTGAAAGTGGCTGAGGCCATCTTGAACAAACCCGTGGCCGAGCTCAAGCTCGAAGACGGTGTGGTCAAACACGCGGTCAGTGGCGAAGCACTCTTGCCCCTGGCTGAACTGGGGCGCGTGGCCTATTACCGGCCCGACACCTTGCCTGCAGGCTTCACCTCGGAGCTGATGGTCACCCGCCATTACGCCCAGCGCGATTTCCCCTTCATCTTCACCAACGGCGTGCAAGCCTCGTATGTGGAGGTGGATGTGGAAACCGGTTTTGTGAAGCTGCTCAAACACTGGGCGGTGGAAGACTGTGGCCGCGTGATCAACCCCAAACTGGTGGACGAGCAAATTCGCGGCGCGATTGTGCAAGGCATCGGTGGCGCGCTGTTTGAGGAGTGCTTGTACGACGACCAAGGCCTGATGAAAAATGGCTCCATGGCCGACTACCTGGTGCCCATGGCCGGTGAGATGCCCGACATCGTGGTGGCCCACGTCGAGACACCCACCCGCAGCTCCATCTTGGGGGCCAAAGGCGCGGGTGAGGCCGGTACAGCAGGTGCGCCTGCGGCCGTGGTCAATGCCATCAACGATGCGCTGCGCCCGCTCAACGCTGAGGTCTGGTCGCAACCCGTCACGCCCGAGAAAATTCTCAAGGCGCTGGGGCATCTTTAAAAGGACGGCTTGCCAGCCTGCAGGGGGCTGGCAACCTACAATTCAGGGGTGACCACGCCCCTGCCCCGCCGTCCCATCCAAGAGCTGCCCGACGAGCTCATCAGCCAAATCGCTGCTGGCGAGGTGGTGGAGCGCCCCGGCTCGGTGGTGCGCGAACTGGTGGACAACGCGCTGGACGCCGGCGCCAGCCAGATCACCCTGCGGCTGATGGCTGGTGGGGTTCGTCTGATTTCCGTTGAAGACAACGGCATCGGCATCCCTCCCCAAGAGCTGCCAGTGGCGCTCAAGCGCCATGCCACCAGCAAGATCAGCAACCTGGACGACCTGGAGTCGGTGGGCACCATGGGCTTTCGGGGCGAGGCCCTGGCTGCTATCAATTCCGTAGCTAATTGCTCAATCCTGTCAAGGGCTAGCGAGCAAAATCATGCTTACCTTCTGGAAGGTCTCACGGGTGAACTCAAACCCGTGGCCCGTGCACAAGGCACCACAGTGGAGGTGCGCGAACTGTTTTTCAGCACCCCCGCACGGCGTAAATTTTTAAAAACCGACGCCACCGAATTGGCCCACTGCGTCGAAGCGGTGCGTCGCCATGCCCTGGCCAGGCCCGATGTGGGCTTTGAGATTTGGCACGACGGCAAACTGGTAGAGCAATGGCGCCGCAGTGAGGGGCCTCACGCGCTGAAGCAACGCGTGCAAGACGTGCTGGGCGAAGACTTTGTGGCCCAAACCATCGCCCTGCCCCACATGGACAGCGTGGGTGTGACGGTGCACGGCCTGGTGGGTTTGCCCGATGCATCACGCTCCCGTGCTGACCAACAGTTTTGCTATGTCAACGGCCGCTTTGTGCGCGACAAGGTACTGACCCATGCCGCTCGCAGTGCGTATGAAGACGTGCTGCATGGGCACCGCCAGCCGGTGTATGTGCTGTTTGTGAGCATCGACCCAATGCGGGTGGATGTGAACGTGCACCCCACCAAAATCGAGGTGCGGTTCAGGGATGGCCGCGAGGTTCACCAAGCGGTGCGCCGCGCCATTGAAAACACCTTGGCGGAACCGCGTGCGGCCTTGCAAGCAGCGCATGCAGCCAACAATGTCATCGCAGGCCTTGATGCCCAAGCACCAGCCTTGCATGAGAGCAAGCCGACAAACCAGGGCTTGGCGCCACAGTGGCAGCAACCCAGCATGGCCTGGTCTTCACCGCGGGCATCGCTCCAAACCCTGGAGGCCTTGTGGGGCCCTGCACAAGCTCAAGCACCCCTGGCCGCGAGCAACAACACTGCGCTGCCTCTCACCGCGCAAGAAGCCCAGCCCACGCAAACCTCACCACAGGCTTCAGCGCAGCTTTCGGGGTCCGATTGGCCGCTGGGTCGTGCCATGGCACAGCTGCAAGGCATTTATATCTTGGCTGAAAACACCCAAGGCCTGGTGGTGGTGGACATGCACGCTGCCCATGAACGCATTGTTTACGAGCGGCTCAAAAACACCCTGAGCGAGCAAACCACGCTGGCCAGCCAGCCTTTGCTGATTCCCGCCACCTTCGCGGCTTCACCACAAGAGGTGGCCACGGCTGAGGCGCACGCCAGCACGCTGCACACCTTGGGCTTAGATATTTCACCGTTTTCTCCCAAAACGCTGGCGGTGCGCAGCGTGCCTGCCTCGCTGGCCCACGGCGATGTGGTGGAGCTGGCCCGCCACGTGCTGAGCGAACTCGCGCAACACGAAGCCAGCACAGTGATTCAGCGTGCCCGCGACGAACTGCTCGCCACCATGGCCTGCCACGGCGCCGTGCGCGCCAACCGTCGCCTCACACTCGATGAAATGAACGCGCTGCTGCGTGAGATGGAACACACCGAGCGCTCCGACCAATGCAACCATGGTCGCCCCACCTGGCGGCAAGTCACGGTGCGCGATTTGGACGCGCTGTTTCTGCGCGGTCGCTGACGCCCATGACCCGGATGACGCCAAGCTGGGTGGTGCTGTTGCTGGCCTTGATGCTGGGGCTCCAACCCATCACCACCGACCTGTACCTGCCTGCCCTGCCCATGCTCACCCAAGAGCTGCAAGGCTCGGTGGCCCAAGCCCACCTCACCCTCAGTGCCTTGTTGCTGGCCTTCGGGTCGTCGCAGCTGGTGTGGGGGCCTTTGTCAGACCGCTATGGCCGCCGCCGCATTTTGCTCATTGGCTTGGGAGCCTACACACTTTCAGCCACTGCAGCCTTGCTCAGCCAAAGCATGGTGCAACTCATTGTGTGGCGCGTGGTCCAAGGCGCGGCCATGGGGGCCACAGTGATGAGTGCGCGCGCCATCGTGCGCGACTTGTTTGAGCCGCTCGCAGGTGCGCGTGTCATGTCACAAGCCTTGAGTGGCCTGGGCGTGATGGCTTGCCTGAGTGGGCCCTTGGGTGGCTTTTTGGCTGGCACCTGGGGCTGGCAGACCACCTTGCTGGCCTTGGCGGTGTTTGCCGCCGTGCTGCTGGGCCTGGTGGTTTGGCAATTTGAAGAGACCCTGCAGCACCCCAACCCACAGGCCCTGCACCTGCGCCAACTCGCGCGCACCTGGTGGCAGATTGTGCAAAACCCCACCTTCCTCACCTACTCCCTGCTGGGCTCGGCCAGTTATGCCGGCTTGTTCACGTTTTTGGCGGCGTCTTCGTTTGTGTTCATCGGCGTGTTGGGCTACAGCCAGCATGAGTATGGGCTGGTGATGTTCTCCATGCCACTGAGCTACATCTCAGGCACCGTGGCCTGCCGCCGCTTGGTGCCACGCTTGGGCCTGGCGCGCACGGTGGCCCTGGCAGCTGCGCTGTCTTTGCTGGGCGGCGTGCTCATGGCCACGCTGGCTGCCAGCGGACACCAAAGCTTGTGGAGCATCATGCTGCCGTTTTATGTGTTCATGTTCGCGCACGGCATCAACCAACCGTGCACGCAAAGCGCCTCGGTGGGGCCCTTTCCGAAATTTGCTGGCACCGCCTCGGCCCTCAATGGGTTTTTGATGATGCTGGTGGCCTTTGGCATGAGCACCTGGCTGGGTCAAGCCATGGACGGCACCTCAAAACCCCTGGCTTACGGGGTGGGTTTTTGGGGCGTGGTGATTGCGCTGATTGCCGCGCTTGCGCTGCGCCGCTCAGCACGCTCGGCAAACACGGTCTGAACGTCTCGCTATGAGCCACCCACCTGCCCCCACCCTGCGGCCTTTGGCCCTGGTCGGCCCCACGGCAAGCGGCAAAACCGCAGCGGCCCTGGCCTTGGCCAAGGCCTTGCCGCTTGAAATCATCAGCGTGGATTCGGCCCTGGTGTACCGAGGCATGGACATCGGCACGGCCAAACCCAGTGCCGATGAACTGGCTGCGGTGCCCCACCACCTCATCAACATTCGGGATCCTTTGCAGACCTACAGCGCTGCAGAATTTGTGCGCGATGCTGGGGCCTTGATCCGTGAGATTCAGGCGCGCGGCAAGCTGCCCTTGTTGGTGGGCGGCACCATGCTCTACCTCAAAGCGCTGATGGAGGGCCTCGATGACATGCCTGCAGCCAATGCAACGATTCGTGCAGCCATCGAACACGAGGCTGCGCAACTGGGGTGGCCAGCGATGCATGCACAACTCATGGCGCTGGACCCCCTGACTGCGCAACGCCTCTCACCCAACGACAGCCAACGCATCCAACGTGCGCTGGAGGTTTACAAAGCCTCAGGCCGCACCCTGTCGAGTTTTCACGCGAATAAAAAATCGGCTGCGCAAGCTGAGCTCCATGTGATCGCTCTAGAGCCGCAAGACCGTGCTTGGCTGCATGCGCGCATTGCCCAACGCTTTGAGCTCATGCTGGCGGCAGGCTTGGTCGAGGAGGTGCGTGCTTTGCGCGCCCGCGGCGATTTACACGCTGAGCTGCCCGCCATGCGCTGCGTGGGTTACCGCCAGGTGTGGGAGACCTTGGATGGTGTTGCGCCGCTTGCCACCCTCACCGAGCGCGGTGTGGCCGCCACACGCCAGTTGGCCAAACGACAGATCACTTGGCTGCGCAGCATGCCTGAGCGCCAGTCTGTGGCCTGCGACCAGGATCAAGCCCTCAACCAGGTGCTGACCTTGGCGGCACGCCATGTCAAAGGATGAGCACTCGGCCATGAGTCACCCCAGCAACCAGCCCCGACTTGAGATCCAAGATCTGGGCAAACGCTACGGCGAGGTGCAAGTGTTTGCCAACGTGAACCTGCAGGTGCATGCGGGCGAGTTTGTTGCCATCGTTGGAGACTCTGGCGTGGGCAAGTCCACCTTGCTCAACTGCATGGCCGGCCTTGACCGCTGGGACCAGGGCGATGTGCTGCTGCAAGGCCAAAGCTTGGGCGCGCGCGATGAGCGCTCACTGAGCTTGATGCGCCGTCAACATGTAGGCTTTGTGTTCCAGGCCTTCCATGTGCTGCCCCACTTGAGCGTGGCGCAAAACGTGGCGCTGCCCCTGATGCTGCTCGGTCGAGACGACCCAGCACGGGTGCAAGCCATGCTGCATGCTGTGGGCCTGGGGGACTTGGGTGAGCGCCTGCCGCAACAACTCTCAGGCGGTCAATTGCAGCGTGTGGCGATCGCACGCGCCTTGGTGCATGCGCCTGGTCTGATCCTGGCCGATGAGCCCACAGGCAACCTCGACCCGCAAACGGCCGCTCAGGTCATGGCCTTGCTGCTGACGCAAGTCCAGGCCCAAGGCAGCGCCTTGGTGCTGGTCACGCATTCACAAGCCGCGACCCAGCACGCCCACCGCACCCTCAAGTTGCATGCGCACGGACTACGTGACGTGCAGCCATGAACTCACTCGATGGCCAACTCTTGCGCGCGGCCGCCTTTTTTCTTGGGCAGCGTGAGGTTGAGAATGCCGTTGTCGTACTTGGCTTTGGCGCCACTGGCGTCCACATCTTGAGGCAGCTGAAAGCTTCGCGAAACCGATCCGAAATAGCGCTCACTGCGCAGCACCCGGTCGCCCTTGCGCTCCACGTCTTCTTGCTTGATCTCTGCGTTGAGCGTGACCGTGCTGCCATCCATCGAAACATGGATGTCGCTTTTATGAACGCCAGGAATTTCTGCGGCGATTTTGTAAGCATCGCCCGCATCGGTCACGTCCACTCGGATGTCGCTGGGTACCCCCTCGCCATGCAAGGGCTTGACGTAAAAACCTGGACTCAAGTCCTTGAAAAAATCATCGAGCCAAGGGTTGGTTCGCATCAAAGCACTCATGGTTCACTCCATCAACAATCCTCACAGGCACGGCAGGAACCCCACTGGCTCGGCATCGTGCGTCAGGTCTGTTGTGAATTTAAAAATGCGCTGGCTGGATCACAAGCAAAACGCCGCCCTTTCTTGATGCACATCACATGATCAAACTGATGCGCACCTTCAGCTGGCAAGAGGTTCGTCACCACCCCTGGCGGCACGCTGCTGCGGTGGTGGCCGTGATGCTGGGAGTGGCCTTGGCTTTTGCGGTGCACCTCATCAACGCCTCGGCCTTGTCGGAGTTTTCGGCAGCGGTGCGCAGCGTGGGTGCGCAAGCCGACTTGGAGGTGCGTGCAGCCAGCGGTGCGCTTGATGAGGCCGTGCTTGCCAAGCTGGCGCGCCAAGCCGAGGTGCAATCGGCCAGCCCAGTGCTCGAGCTCAACACCCGCATTGCAGGGGTCTCTGTGCGGGTGCTGGGGGTGGACGTGCTCAACGAGCACGCCCCTGGCTTGTTGCCGCGTTTGAAACCACGCCCAGAAGGCCGCGCTCAAACCTGGGACATGTTTTTGCCTCACGCGGTGTTCCTCAACCCCGCGGCCAGGGCACAACTGCCGGGGTTGCAAACTGGGCAGCTCAGACTCCAAGTGGGTCAGGCCACACACACCCTTGAGGTGATGGGCGATGTGAGTGCTTCAGGCCCACCCCTGGCGGTGATGGACATAGGCGCCGCCCAAGACCTGTTTGAACAAACCGGTTGGCTCAGCCGAATTGATGTGCGACTGAACGAAGGGGCGGACGCCAAAGCGTTTGAGCGCCAACTGCTGCAAGACCCAAGCTGGCCGCGCGGGGTCTTGCTCAGCGCGCCGCAAGACGGTTTGCAACGCATTGACCAGCTCTCGCGTGCCTACCGTGTCAACCTCACCGTCTTGGCCTTGGTCGCGCTCTTCACAGGCGCTTTTTTGGTGTTCTCGGTGCTCTCACTGAGCGTGGCACAACGCGCGCAACAATTTGCCCTGCTGGGTGTGCTGGGCTTGGGTGCCGCCGAGCGCTTGCGGCTGGTGCTGCTGGAATCTGCGCTGCTGGGCGTGGTGGGCAGCGTGGCTGGCTTGACGCTGGGCACGGGCTTGGCCTGGGCTGCGCTGCACATGCTCGGTGGCGATTTGGGCGGCGGGTATTTTCCAGGGGTACAACCTGCCTTGCAGTGGGACAGTTGGGCCGCTTTGCTTTACGGTGGTTTGGGCTTGCTCGCTGCGATGGCTGGTGGCTGGTGGCCAGCGCAACAGGTCGGGGCCATGCCGGTGGCGACCACCCTCAAAGGCTTGGGCAGTGTGTCGGCTCGGCGCATGCACGCCGGCTGGAGTGTGGCGCTGATGCTTGTAGGCGCCCTGCTCGCATGCCTGCCCAGCGTGGCAGGCATGCCCTTGGGGGCGTATGTGTCTATTGCCTGCCTGCTCTTAGGGGGCATCATGGGTTTGCCAGCTCTCACGGCACTTCTGCTGGGCCAACGCCGACGACATGTGCGTGGCCTTTTGCCTTTGCTGGCCCTGGAGCGCGCGCACCGCTTGCCGCACACAGCCAGCTCGGCCGTCAGTGGTGTGGTGGCAGCCTTGAGTTTGGCCGTGGCCCTCACGGTGATGGTGGCGAGTTTTCGCAACTCGGTCACCCAGTGGCTCGATGTGATTTTGCCCGCCGATGTGTACGTGCGCAGCAGTGCCACGGGCACCCTCAACACAGGCGCAGGCAACCTCAACACCTCTGCGTTTTTAGACCCTGCGTGGGTCACGCGCGTGGGCGAATTAAGCCAGGTCAAACGAGTGCACACACAACGCGTGCAAAGCGTCACCCTCAACCCCGCCATGGCCCCGGTGGTGGTGATTGCCCGGCCTTTGGGGGATGTGCGTCAAACCCTGCCCCTGGTCGATGACCCACAGCCTGTGCCGGACGGGGCTGTGCCCATTTATGTGAGCGAAGCCATGGTGGATTTGTACGGCGCGCGCGCAGGCACCAGCCTGCCGGAACTTGCCAACGCCTTGAGCCCAACGCAAACCCCCGCCAGCACCTCGGCCAAGTTGGTGGTGGCTGGGGTTTGGCGCGACTACGCGCGCCAGAGTGGCTCGGTGATGATGGATGAGCGCGACTACCGCCACATCACACAAGACGCACGCATCAGTGATGTGGCCCTGACTTTGCACAGCAACACAGATGTGCCAGCACTCACAACGAGCTTGCGCGAGCTTGCCGATGCACACACGCCAGGCTCGGGCGCCATGCTGGAGATCGCCGCCACCGAGGCCATCCGTGCCACCTCACTGCGTTTGTTTGACCGCAGCTTTGCCGTGACTTACTGGCTGCAAGCGGTGGCCATAGGCATTGGCTTGTTTGGCATTGCCGCGAGTTTCAGTGCGCAGGTGCTCGCTCGGCGCAAAGAGTTTGGCTTGCTAGCGCACCTGGGTCTGACGCGCGCGCAAATCCTGCGGCTGGTGGCCGCCGAAGGCGCTGCCTGGACGGCCATAGGCGCAACCGCCGGGCTCAGCCTGGGGCTGCTGGTGTCGGTCATCTTGGTGCATGTGGTGAACCCGCAAAGCTTTCACTGGACCATGGACCTGCAAGTGCCCGTGTGGCGCTTGTTGGCTTTGTGTGCAGCGGTGTTGTTTGCTGGCACCCTCACCGCCTGGCTCAGTGGCCGCGCCGCGGCTGGCCACGACGCGGTGATCGCTGTGAAAGAGGACTGGTGATGCAGCGTCGCGCGCTTGTGGGTTTGCTGGGTTTAATCGGGCCAGGCACCTGGCCTGTTGCTTTTGCGCAAGCACCAGGTGCTCAACGTTCTCGGCCTGTCGCCCTGACGTTTCCACGCGACCTGGGCAGCCACCCAGACCACGCGATTGAATGGTGGTACATCACCGGCGTTGTGCAAGCTGCAGACGCATCGCAAGCGTTATACGGGTTTCAACTCACGTTTTTTCGTAGCCGGGTGGCACCCACACAAGACCTGCGTTCGCGGCTGGCCGCCAAGCAGCTTTTCATGGCGCACGCGGCCATCACCGATGTGAACCAGCAGCGTTTGCACGCCGACCAAAGGCTTGCACGCAGCGCCGGGCGTGAGGATGTTTTTTCACCCAACTCGCTCGACACCGGCGCAGCCAGCACCCAAGACACTGCCGTTCGCTGCCGCGACTGGTCGCTGCAACGCGCTGCCGATGGCAGCTATGTGGCCCGCATTCGCGCACGCGAAATTGCGCTGCAACTCAGCTTTGTGCCTACCCAGGCCTTGCTGCTGCAGGGCCAGGCCGGTTGGTCACGCAAGGGGCCGCTGCCGCACGAAGCCAGTTACTACTACACCGAGCCTCAATTGCAAGTGCAAGGCGAGCTGCAACTGCAGGGCCGACGCATTCAAGCCAACCCCGCACGATCACGCGCCTGGCTCGACCATGAGTGGAGCCAGCAGATCATGCCGGCAAACGCCGTCGGCTGGGACTGGATCGGCATGAACCTGGCAGATGGCAGCGCCCTCACCGCCTTTCAGTTGCGCGATGCGCAAGGCCGTGCCGTGTGGGCCGGTGGCTCTTGGCGTGCAGGCCATGCCGCACAGGTGTCGCAGGCAAGTGCCTTCAAGGAAACCGAGGTGGTGTTTGAGCCGCTTGAGGTGTGGCTCAGCCCCGTCACGGGGGCGCGCTACCCGGTGCGCTGGTCGGTCAAAACACCACACGGGCTGTTTGTGGTGCAAGCCCTGGTGCAAGCCCAAGAGCTCGACAGCCGACGATCCACGGGTGCGGTGTATTGGGAAGGCTTGAGCGAGCTGCGCAACACCCAAGGTGAGGTGCTGGGCCGAGGCTATTTGGAGATGACCGGCTATGCCGGTGCGCTCAAGCTTTAGCTGCGCTCAGTGCAAAGTCTCTTTGAGCACGTCTGGCAAGGGCAAGGCAGCGATGGCGATGCCCTCGTCTCGCAGAGCCTCAACCTGGTCGGGTGTGGTTTGGCCACGTATGCCGCGCTCAGGCGATTCACCGTAGTGAATTTTTCTGGCCTCGCTGGCAAACTGGTTGCCCACGTCCTCGGTGTTTTTCAGCACATGCCGGGCCACAGCCAGGTAAGCGTTTTGCAGCTGTGCCAAGGCCTGCTGCTGCCCGGGCGTGAACGCCACCTCTTGCGCATTCACATCGGTTGAAGGCACAGCAGACGACAAGGCCGCCCCCTTGGGCTCATGGGTCACCGAAGGCGCAGATGCAGCCGATGGCGCAACAGGTGGGGTCGCCCCCAAGTTCAAGCGCGGCGCACTCAACAGCTTGAGCACCGAGGTACTTGCACACAAGGGGCAAGCAATCAGCTGACGGGCCAGCTGACTTTGAAAGTCATCCTCGCTGGCAAACCACCCTTCGAAGACGTGGTGTTGTTCGCATTGGAGATCCAGGACTTTCATGCGGCCAGCCTCATGCCTGGACCCAATCCAAGTCCCAGGCACCTGCGAGCACTTGGCTCAGCCACAAAGCACCGCTGAGGGTTTTGGCATCGGTGATGCGGCCATCGCGGCACCACTGCATGATCTCAGCCGGGGTAGCGGTGAACACCTCTAAAAACTCACCCTCATCCAAGTCGCGCTGGCCTGCCTGTAAGCCCTTGGCAAACCAAATCTCTATGCACTCGGTGGCGTAGGAAATGACGGGGTGCAACACACCTGCTTTGGCCCATTGCTGGGCCACATAGCCAGTCTCTTCGCGCAGCTCACGCTGCGCACACACCAAAGGTTCTTCGCCGGGGTCAAGCTTACCGGCTGGAAACTCCAGCATCACCTGGCCAACGGGGTAACGGAACTGACGCTCAAGGACCAGCTCCAAGCCACGTGCAGTCTCCAGCATGGGGATGACCATCACCGCACCGGGGTGCAAGATGTATTCGCGCACCGTTTGCTTGCCATCGGGCAGCGCCACCTCATCGCGAAAGACCTGCAAGAAGTGTCCTGCCAGGACCTGCGTCGAGCTCAGGCGATGCTCACGCAAGCCTTCATCGCTCATGGCGCTTGGTGAGGTAGCGAAACACAAAGCCTGGAAACGCCAGCGTCACAAACAAGGTGGCGGTGATGGCGTAAAACTCCCAGTTTTGGGGTGCAATTTGACCGGCACGCTGCTCAAGCCACAGACCCACACCGCCGACCAGAAAGTACAACACCACCAGCTCGCCCAAGCGCATGGCCAACCATTTGGGCTGCTTGAGCGCAATCACGCCAAACAGCCGCTGCGACACAAAAGGCAGGTTGGCCGCCAGCACCGCCAGCGCGATGACCAAACCAACAGACAGACCTTGGTTCACGGCTTTACGAACCCAACATCTTGACGATGGCCTGGGCGCACAAGGCCATCAAACCGCCAGGCAAGATGCCCAGAATCAGCACCAGTGCGCCATTGATCGACAAGACCACGCGCACATCGGTGGGGGCAGCCACGGTGGTGGCGGTGATGGGTTCGTCAAAGTACATGACCTTGACCACACGCAGGTAGTAAAACGCACCCACCAGCGACATCAGCACCGCAAACACAGCCAAGCCAATGTGCAGGGCCTGGCCAGAGGCCACCAGGGCTTGCAAGACCGAAAGCTTGGCGTAAAAGCCCACCATGGGTGGAATCCCCGCCAGCGAGAAAAGCGTGACAGCCATGACCGCTGCATACAAGGGGCTGCGTTGGTTCAGGCCAGCAAAGTCAGAGATTTCTTCGCTCTCAAACCCCTCGCGCGCCAGCAAAAGCATCACCCCAAAACCAGCCAAGGTGGTCAGCACATAGGTGATCACATAAAACATCGCTGAGCTGTAGGCGTTGGCTGCCGAGACGGTGCTGCCATTGATCACGCCAGACATCAAACCCAGCAGCACAAAACCCATTTGCGAAATGGTGGAAAAAGCCAACATGCGCTTGAGGTTGGTTTGTGCAATAGCGGCAAAGTTACCAATGGCCAAAGAGCCAATGGCCAACAGCATGAGCATCTGCTGCCAGTCGATGGCCAAGGGCAGCATGCCCTCCACCAACAAACGAATCACGATGGCAAAGGCTGCAAGTTTGGGGGCTGAACCAATCAGGTTGGTCACAGAAGTGGGGGCACCTTGGTACACATCAGGAATCCACATGTGGAATGGCACCACACCCAGCTTGAAAGCCAAACCAGCCACCACAAACACCAGACCAAACACCAACACCGTGTGGTTGACCTTGCCAGAGCTGATGGCACGCAGCACCGCATTGATGTCGAGCGAACCGGTCGCGCCATACATCATCGACAAGCCATAGAGCAAAAAGCCCGAGGCCATGGCGCCCAACACAAAATACTTCATCGAGGCTTCTGTGGCATCGCCATGGTCACGTCGCAGGGCCACCAGGGCGTAGCTGCTCAGCGTCAGCAATTCCAAGCCCAGGTAAATCAACAAAAAGTTGTTGCCCGAGATCATGATGAACATGCCCAGCAAAGAAAACAGGCTGAGCGAGAACATTTCGCCGCCGCGCAGCATGCCACGGTCGGCTGCGTAGGGACGGCCATACACCAGGGTGACCATCACCGCCAAAGTGGCAAAACACTTGAGCCACAGGCCCATGCTGTCGTTGACCACCAGATTGCCCAAGCTGTAGGTGGTGCTGCCCACGCTGGCCTGGTTAGCCAGCAAGGCTGCAACACCCGCCAAGGTCAGCATGGACAAAGTGTGGGTCAGTGAGCGCAAACGGGTGGTCACACCCAAGTCCACCAGGGTGATCACGCACGCCATCACCAGGAGAATGATCTCCGGCAAGACGTTGATCCAGCCAAGTTGTTCGGTCATCTTCGGTCTCTCTAATTAGCTCAGGGCAGTTTGCTCAGCGCCACATGCTTGAGCAGTTCAGCCACAGACACATCCATCACATCAGTGAAGGGCTTGGGGTAGATGCCCATGTAGAGCACGGCCACGGCCAGCAGGCCCAGCATGAGGAATTCGCGGTTGTTGATGTCGCTCAAGCCTTTGACATCGTCGTTGGCCACCGGGCCCAAGTAGACGCGCTTGAACATCCACAAGGTGTAGGCCGCACCGAAAATCAAGGCACTGGCAGCGGCCAGGCCCACCCAGAAATTGGCCTTGATGGCGCCCAAAATGACCATCCATTCGCCCACGAAACCAGCGGTGCCTGGCAAGCCGCAGTTGGCCATGGCAAACAGCAACGCAAAAGCGGCGAACTTGGGCATGGTGTTGACCACACCACCATAGCTGGCGATCTCACGCGAGTGCACGCGGTCGTACAAAACACCAATGCTCAGGAACATGGCGCCCGACACAAAACCGTGGGCAATCATCTGCACCAAACCACCGGAGACACCCAGGTCGTTGAAGATGAAAAAGCCCAGGGTCACAAAGCCCATGTGCGCCACCGACGAGTAAGCCACCAGCTTTTTCATGTCCTGCTGCACCATGGCCACCAAGCCCACGTACACCACAGCCACCAGCGAGAGCGCCACGATCAGCCAAGCGTATTCACGCGCAGCATCTGGCGCAATCGGCATGGAAAAACGCAAGAAACCGTAAGCACCCAGCTTGAGCATGATGGCCGCCAGCACCGCTGAGCCACCGGTGGGCGCCTCCACGTGCACATCTGGCAGCCAGGTGTGCACCGGCCACATGGGCACCTTGACTGCAAAAGCGGCAAAGAAGGCAAAGAAGATCAAGGCTTGTGTGCTGGCATCCAGAGGCAGTTTGTGCCAGGTCTGGATGTCAAAGCTGCCACCCGACTTGGTGTAGAGGAAAATCAAGGCCACCAACATGAGCAGGGAGCCCAGCAAGGTGTAGAGGAAAAACTTGAAGGCCGCGTAGATTTTGTTCGGGCCGCCCCAAATACCAATGATCAGGTACATGGGGATCAGCGTGGCCTCAAAGAACACGTAAAACAAAATGCCATCGAGTGCGGAAAACACGCCGATCATCAGGCCACTGAGGATCAAGAAGGCGCCCATGTACTGGTTCACGCGGGTGGCGATGGCTTCCCAGCCTGCAATCACCACAATCACGGTGATGAAAGCCGTCAAAGGCACAAACCAGAAAGAAATGCCATCCACACCCAGGTGGTAGAACACATTGAAGCGCTCAAGCCACGGCATTTTTTCGACAAACTGCATCGCAGCGGTGTCGTTTTGAAAGCCGGTGTACAAAGGCAGCGTGACCAGCAAGGACGCCACCGCGCCAAGCAGGGCCACCCCCCGAACCATGCGGACCTGATCGTCACGGCCCAAGGCCAACAGAATGACACCGAACGCTATCGGCATCCAAATCGCCAGGCTCAACAAACCCATCTTGTTCTTCTCCTTATTTGCCGAGCCAACCTGACAGCATGGGCCAGGTCACGAAATACGACATCAACACAAACACCCCGATGATCATGGCCAGGGCGTAGTGGTAGAGGTAGCCCGACTGCACCCAGCGGATGAAACTCGACATCCAAGCCACCAGCTTCCAACTGCCATTGACCAGACCGCCGTCGATGATGGCTTGGTCGCCACCCTTCCACAGACCCATGCCCAGCGCACGCGCACCGCGAGCGAGGATGTTTTCGTTGATCCAGTCGAGGTAGTACTTGTTCTCGAGCAAGGTGTAAATCGGCATGACACGGGCCTTGATGCCTGCGGGCAAGGCCGGGTTAACCATGTACATGTAGTAGGCGCTGGCCACGCCCGCCACCGCCAGCCAGAAAGGCGCGGTGCTCAAGGCATGGATGGCCATGGCCACGGGGCCGTGGAAAGCGGCCGCCAACTGCCCCATGGCCTCGTGCTTCTCGTCGTTGACGAAGATGGCATCGGCAAAGAACTCACCGAACAACATGGGTTGCATGGTCATGAAACCAATCACCACCGAGGGAATGGCCAGCAGCACCAGCGGCACGGTCACCACCCAAGGTGACTCGTGGGGCTCATGGTGATCGTCATGTCCGTGGCCATGGTCGTCGTGGTGGGCATCGGGGTTTTGGTCGAACCGCTCTTTGCCGTGGAACACCAAAAAGTACATGCGGAAAGAGTAGAACGCGGTGACGAACACACCTGCAAGCACCGCAAAGTTGGCAAAGCCAGCGCCTGCCAAATGGCTCTCATGCACCGCTTCGATGATGCTGTCTTTGGAATAGAAGCCCGAGAACAAAGGCGTGCCAATCAAGGCGAGCGAGCCCAACAGCGAGGTGATCCAAGTGATGGGCATGTACTTGCGTACGCCCCCCATCCAACGGATGTCTTGGTTGTGGTGCATGCCCATGATCACCGAGCCAGCACCCAAGAACAACAATGCCTTGAAGAAAGCGTGGGTCATGAGGTGAAACACCGCCACCGAGTAAGCCGATGCGCCCAAGGCCACCGTCATGTAGCCCAGCTGCGAGAGCGTGGAATACGCCACCACGCGCTTGATGTCGTTTTGGATGATGCCCAGAAAACCCATGAACAAGGCAGTGATGGCACCAATGACCAAAATGAAGTTCAGCGCGGTGTCAGACAACTCAAAGAGCGGCGACATGCGCGCTACCATGAAGATGCCAGCGGTGACCATGGTGGCGGCGTGGATCAAGGCAGAAATGGGTGTGGGGCCTTCCATGGAGTCGGGCAGCCAGACATGCAAGGGGAACTGGGCTGATTTGCCCATGGCACCAATGAACAAGCAAATGCAAATCACCGTGACCAACATCCACTCGGTGCCAGGAAAGCTGAGCTTGGACAAGTCACCCGCCTTGGCAAAGGCTTCGGTGTAATTGAGGGTGCCGGCGTAAGCGGCAATCAGGCCGATGCCCAAGATGAAGCCAAAGTCGCCCACACGGTTCACCAAAAACGCCTTCATGTTGGCGAAAATCGCGGTGGGCTTGTTGAACCAAAAACCAATCAACAAGTACGACACCAAGCCCACGGCTTCCCAGCCAAAAAAGAGCTGGAGCATGTTGTTGCTCATCACCAGCATCAGCATGGAGAAGGTGAACAAGGAGATGTAGGCAAAAAAGCGGTTGTAGCCTTCATCCTCTTCCATGTAGCCGATGGTGTAGATATGCACCATGAGCGACACAAAGGTCACCACACACATCATCATGGCGGTCAGGCCATCCACCAGGAAGCCCACCTCCATCTTCAAGCCACCCACCACCATCCATGTGTAGAGGGTTTCGTTGAAGCGCGCACCGTCCATGGCCACGCTTTTGAGCGTCATGGCCGAGAGGATGAAAGCCACCAGCACACCCAAAATGGTCAGGCTGTGGGCCAGGCGACGGCCAATCCAGTTTCCACCAAATTGCGTGCCAAAAATACCGGCCAACACGGCACCGGCCAAAGGTGCCAGGGGCACCGCCAAAAGCGTCGAAGCGTTCAGGGTCTGGGACATCATTAACCCTTGAGCGTGTTGAGTTCGTCCACGTTGATGTTGGACTTGTTACGGAAGAGCAGAACCAGAATGGCCAAGCCAATCGCTGATTCAGCCGCAGCCACGGTCAGGATGAAAAACACAAACACCTGGCCGTGCATGTCGCCCAGGTAGTGCGAGAAGGCCACAAAGTTCATGTTCACCGCCAAAAGCATCAGCTCAATGGCCATGAGCAAAACGATGAGGTTTTTGCGGTTCATGAAAATACCCACCACAGCCAACGCGAACAGCATCGCGCCCAGGGTGAGGAAATGTCCAAGGGTCAGGGAAATCATGCAGCCTCCTCAGGCTTGACCGCAGGGGCAGCTTGTGTCACCGGCACCCTGACCACGCTCAGGCGGTCAGCAGCACGGACACGCACCTGCTCAGATGGGTCGATGGTTTTGGTGTCTTTGCGCGCGCGCAGCGTCAAAGCAATCGCGGCGATCATGGCCACCAGCAAAATCACGGCGGCCACTTGCACCGGGTAGATGTACTGGGTGTAGAGAAGTTTGCCCAGCTCTTTGCTGTTGGAAACCTCAACCGCCACTTGGCCCACGGCCCGCGCCACTTTGGGTTCTTCGCTGATGCGAAAGCCTGAGAGCAAGACCGCTGCCATCTCCAGCACCACCACCGCGCCCAAGGTGGCGGCAAGTGGGAAGTGCTTCCAAAAGCTCTTGCGCATGTTGTCGATGTTGATGTCGAGCATCATCACCACAAACAAGAACAACACCATCACAGCGCCCAGATACACCAGCACCAAGGTGATGGCCAAAAACTCTGCCTTGAGGATGAGCCAGATGGCCGAGGCCTGCGAGAACGTGAGCATGAGGTAGAGCACCGCATGCACAGGGTTACGCGCTGTGACCACTCGGAAGGCTGCAAACAGCAGCACCACCGAAAACAAATAGAAAAAACCAGTCTTGACGTCCATGTCAGCTCTTTTCGATGTTCTTCAAGACCGTCTCAGCGGTACTTGGCGTCAGCGGCCTTGTTGGCAGCAATTTCAGGCTCGTAGCGGTCACCCACGGCCAGCAGCATCTCTTTGGTGAAATACAAGTCACCGCGCTTTTCGCCGTGGTACTCAAAAATATGGGTCTCCACAATCGAGTCCACCGGGCAGCTTTCTTCGCAAAAGCCGCAGAAGATGCACTTG
>DKJZ01000085.1 GCA_002454975.1 Hylemonella sp. UBA6679 | reverse complement strand
GTCAGGCCCAGGTGCAGCGGGTAGTCGCAGCGGCGGGCCAACTCGCGGTACACCGAGATCAAATCTTGCACGCCGCTGACCTTGCACGACAAGATGATTTGGTTGCCATCCATGCCCATGTCTTGCGCGCGCTTGGCCGAATCAATGGCCGAGGTGATGAGCGCCTCGTACATCACTTGCTTGGCCGACCACGGCGCGGCACGCGTGCTGTTTTCGTCCATGAGCGAGGCCAGCAGTTCTTGGTCCAAACTGCCCCAGTTCACCCCGATGCGCACCGGTTTGTTCCAGCGCATGGCCGCTTCGATCATTTGGCCAAACTGGCGGTCGCGCTTGTCGCCCTTGCCCACATTGCCCGGGTTGATGCGGTATTTGGAGAGGGTTTGGGCGCACTCGGGAAACTCGGTCAGCAAGGTGTGGCCGTTGTAATGGAAGTCACCCACCAGCGGTGTCTCAATGCCCATGCGGTCGAGCTGTTCGCGGATGTGTGGCACAGCCTTGGCGGCCTCGGGCGTGTTGACGGTGATGCGCACCATCTCCGAGCCGGCAATGGCCAACTCTTTGACCTGAATGGCCGTGCCAATCACGTCCACCGTGTCGGTGTTGGTCATGGACTGGATGCGCACTGGCGCGCCGCCCCCGATGGTGACCTTGGTGTTGGCCCATTGCACCAGGGCTTGGCGGTTGTTGCGCACCAGGGCGCGGGCTTCTGCAATGCTCATGCTCACTTCACCTCAAAACGCGCCACATTGCTTTGCGCAATGCCAGCCATCGAAAAACTCTGACCCCGCACCGTGACCTGGGTCACATCTGCGCGACCCACCACCACTTTGAGGGGTGTGGCGCCGTTCACACCCACGGTTTCACCGGCTTGAACCACGCGGCTGAGCAGCGGCTGACCCTGGGCATCAAAGACCTGGATCCAGCTCTCACCTGTGGTGCTGAAAGCCACCAAAGCCCCTGCAGTCGGAGCTGTTGGTGATGTTGGGGCCGTTGTCGCAGTTGGTGCAGGAGAGGCTGCACCCGTTGGGCTGACCTTGTTGCTTGGGGCCGGGGTCGTGGCTTGGGCGTTGCTGGATGTGTTGCTTGGCGCGTTGCTAGGTGCGTTGCTTGATGTGTTGTTTGGCGCAGGTGTAGCAGGCGTCATAGGCGCCACAGGCGCAACGGGAGCCGCGCCAACAGAGGAAGCCGGCACTTCAGGCACTTGCACCTGGTTGGCCAAGGCAGTGGGGGTCACGGTTTCTACCGCCAGCGCAGGTGGCGCTGCAGGGGTCGCCGGCGCAGCAGGCGTGGGGCCCGAGAAGCTCACATCGGGCAAATCTGGCACCACGGCCATCAACACGGCCAACAAAGCCAGCGCACCCACGGCCAACCACACATTGCGGCTGGGCCCACGCACCGAACTGCGCGCTGGCGAGAAGCGCGCCACCGGCTCATCCACCACCCGACCGGGGGAAATCAGCGACTGGCTGGCCGATTGCGGCAACAGCGCCAACACCTCCGCCGGGTCGCACTTGAGCACACGGCACACGCTACTGGCCAGGGTGCGGGCAAACACCGGACTGGCAAATTCAGACATGTCGTCGTCTTCCAGGGCCTGGATTTTTTTGACGGGCACCTTGAGCTGTGCGGCCAACATGGCAATGTGCATGCCCACGCTCTCACGCGCATGCTTGAGCCATTGGCCGGCTGTCAGAGGTGGCTGTCCCGCTGTTGGTTCACTCATCGAAAGCGCCTCGTTCGTATGCATTCATTTCTTTTGACAGCGGAAACCGCTTTTTCAACTGGCCAGCCAGTTGCGCCATGCTGTCAAGGTTGTTCAGGGATCGCTCCACACGCACGCCAAGCCAGAGCGATTCGGCATTGGCCTGCGGGCTGTTGTTCAAGGCTCGAGTGTAGCTCTGAGCCTGCGTCATTTGCCCTTGCCGCCAAAGAACCCACGCTAAGTTGTACATGACCACGGGCTGCCCTGGCATCAAGGTCTGGGCTTGCAAGAGGCTTTGCGCGGCTTGGGCATGGTCGCCGGCGCGAATTTGGCACAGCCCCAGGCTGGTCCAGGTTCGGGCGGCACGCGGGTAGGCGCTTTGGGCCAAGGCGCGCTCAAAGCCACGCTGAGCCTGGGCGTATTGCGCTTGTTGGCAGCGCAGCCAAGCCAAGTTGTGCAGGGTGTCGGCATCGTCAGGCTTAGTGGCCAAGGCCTGCTCGAAGCTGCGCTGCGCGGCCTGCGGCTGGTTCAGGCGCATGTGGGCAAGGCCTTGCAAATTGAGGGCGTCCACCGACTGGGCATCGAGCTTGAGGGCCAAGCCTGCCTCTTCCAAAGCCACGGCAAACTGCCCTTGCTCGAAATAACCACTGGCCAAAGCCAAACGCAAGCCAGCGCGCTGCTTGGCGTCTGCCTGCGCGGTGTTTGGGCTGGTGGGCGTGGTGCACCCCCACAAACCCCAAACCAACACGCTTGAGACCAACCAAGGCACGGCCAAGCTGCCCCAAAAACGCTTGGCGGGTGTGTGTACAAAAGGTGGATACCCAGAGCGTTGCGCCCTGAAGGTGTGCTCAAACATGGTGGCTCCCTGGTCACGGTCTGCGCCGTATGGCTTGCGTTTTGCGCTGAACACGCACTGGGCGTGCTGGGCGCTTGCGCATCCTCGCCGCAAGCGCGGCTGCTGGCTATGCCGGAGAACCCTTAATGCGGGGGTGCAGCACCACGGTGCGCTGCTGAGCCATGCGCTCGCCCACACGGGTGCGGTCTTTCACATCCCCGGCGAGTTGGCCGCAAGCCGCGTCGATGTCGTCACCCCGGGTTTTGCGCACGGTGGTGACGATGCCCGCATCGATCAACTGCTTGGCAAAGGCTTGCACCTGCGCCTGGGGCGAACGCAGCAGGCCCGAGGCGGGAAAGGGGTTGAAAGGAATCAGGTTGAACTTGCACCACACACCGCCGGTTTGGTGGCGCTTGACCAGGTCAATCAGCGCCTGCGCGTGCTCGGGCTGGTCGTTGACGCCATCGAGCATGCAGTACTCAAAGGTAATGAAGTCGCGCGGGGCGTGTTTTAAGTAGCGGTTGCAGGCGTCTAAGAGCTCGGCAATCGGGTACTTGCGGTTCAGGGGCACCAGGTTGTCGCGCAGCGCATCAAGCGGCGCGTGCAGCGAGACAGCCAGGGCCACCGGGCAGTCTTGCGCCAGGCGGTCCATCATGGGCACCACACCCGAGGTGGAGACGGTGACGCGGCGGCGCGAGAGGCCGTAGCCGTGGTCATCGAGCATGGCCTTCAAGGCGGGCACGAGCGCATTGTAATTTTGCAGCGGCTCGCCCATGCCCATCATCACCACATTGGTGATGATGCGTTCAGACCGGTTGAGGTGCTTGCGCAAAAAATGCTCGGCAAACCACAGCTGCGCCAAGATCTCGCCGGTCGTTAAATTGCGGCTGAAGCCCTGGTGGCCAGTGGAGCAAAAACGGCAACCCACCGCGCAACCGGCTTGCGAGGACACGCACAGCGTGCCGCGGTCGTCTTCGGGGATGAACACCGCCTCAACGGCGTCGCCCTGCCCCACATCAAACAACCATTTGATGGTGCCGTCGGCCGAGATGTGCTGGGAAATAACTGGCAAACCTGTGATGCAGGCTGCCGATGGGAGCTTGTCGCGCAGCGACTTGGCCAGGTCGGTCATGTCACCGAAACTGGTGGCCCCTTTTTGATGGATCCAGCGAAACAGCTGGGTGGCGCGGAAACGCTTTTCACCCAGCCCTTCGCAAAAGCGGGCCAAACCCTCGAGGTCAAAGTCGAGCAGGTTGACCGCAGTGCTCATTAACGTGCGTAAACGTTCATGCCGGGGAAGAAGAAAGCAACTTCTGCGGCGGCGGTTTCGGGGGCGTCAGAGCCGTGCACGGCGTTGGCGTCGATGCTGTCAGCGAAGTCAGCGCGAATGGTGCCGGGCGCGGCCTTCTTGGGGTCGGTGGCACCCATCAGGTCACGGTTTTTCAAAATCGCGCCTTCGCCTTCGAGGGCTTGGATCATCACGGGGCCGGAGATCATGAAGCTCACCAGGTCGTTGAAGAAGGGGCGTGCTTTGTGCACTGCGTAGAAGGCTTCAGCCTCGCCACGCGAGAGGTGAGCCATCTTGGCGGCCACCACTTTGAGGCCAGCGGCTTCAAAGCGGGCGTAGATTTGGCCAATCACGTTTTTAGCAACGGCGTCGGGCTTGATGATGGAGAGGGTACGTTCGATGGCCATGGTTCTTCCTTAAAAAATAATCGCGAAATTGACGCGTGGGGCAAAGCCCACGATTTTACATCGACCAAGGCGTCTTGGCCGTCTTGCATGAGCCAGCGGCCTTCAGCGGCCGCGGTTATTGCGGCGCGGCCCGCCCGAACGACCACCAGGGGCCCGCTTGTCTTGGCGCTGGCGCGAAAAACTGTCAGCGCCGATGTAACCCAAAGAGGTTTTCATCGGGTCTGGAATGGGGCCTTCGCCTCGGTCACTTCGGTCGCCACGTGCGCCACCAGGGTTGCCTTGCGAGCGTGGCGGTTTGCCCCGACCCTTGGCAGGACGCGCGCCAGGCACGCCGCCAGCAGCCTGCGGGTAGCTCGGACGGGGGCCAGCCCCGCGCGCACCACCGCGGCGGTCAGGGCGACGGTCTGTGCGGCGCTCGCCTCGACCCTCGCCAGCGCGGCCCTCTTGACCAGGGGCTGGGCTGCGGCCTTCCTCGCTGGCCTCGCTGCGCTCGCCTTTGCCCACGGCACGCATGAGCGCGCGGATGTCGGCATCGTCAAGCTCCATCCAGGCACCACGCTTCAAGCCACGCGGCAACATCATGGCGCCATAGCGGATGCGGATGAGGCGGCTGACCGCATGGCCCACCGCTTCCATCATGCGGCGCACCTCGCGGTTGCGGCCTTCGGAGATGGTGACGCGGTACCAATGGTTGGAGCCTTCGCCGCCACCCTCTTCGATGGAACTGAATTGCGCTGGACCATCGTCGAGCTGCACGCCTTCGAGCAGCTTGTTTTTTTCTTCGGCGCTCAAGGCACCCAACACGCGCACCGCGTACTCGCGCTCCAGGCCAAACCTGGGGTGCATGAGGCGGTTGGCCAACTCGCCCGAGCTGGTGAACAGCAACAGACCTTCGGTGTTCAAGTCCAGGCGGCCCACCGACTGCCACTTGCCCTGGTAGAGCTTGGGCAACTTGCGAAACACCGTGGGGCGGTTTTGCGGATCGTCGTGCGTGACCACCTCGCCTGCGGGCTTGTGGTACGCAATCACGCGCGCGGGCGGCGGGTCGATGCGCACGCGGATGGGCTTGCCGTTGACCTTGATGCTGTCGCCAAACTGGATGCGCTGGCCAATGTGGGCGGGCTCGTTGTTGACCGAGATGCGCCCTTCCATGATGAGCTGCTCCATCTCCAGGCGCGAGCCCATGCCGGCTTGTGCGAGCACCTTGTGCAACTTGGGCGACTCAGCTTGGGGCAAGAGCACGCGCTTGGCGGGCAGCACGACGTCGCTGGCCTCGTCGGCGTCCAAGGTGCCGGCCACCACGTCTTCAAAACGGTAGCCCTGCTCGGGCACGACAGGCGCCACTGGGATGGGCTGCGTGGGCTGGCCGGCCTCGTCGGAGGTGGGGTCTTGGTGGTCAGACGTCATGGGGGCGATCGTGGTTAAGGTCAGGCTCAGGCGGCGCTGATGCTGAAATGTGGGGTGTGGGGTCAGCCGTGGGGTCGGCTGTGAGATCAGATGCGTGTACTGATGTGAGATCAGCTCTGAGGTCGAGCTCGGATGCCAAGAGGCTGGCTGTGTCGGCTGTATCGGCTGTGTCGGCCAGAGCTTCAGGTGGCAAGTCTGGTTCGTCGCCCAAATCGAGCTGCCCCTCGGCGGCGGCCAGGGCACCGAACTGCTCGGCGGGGTTGTCCATCTCGGGCAACTGGTCGAGCGAGCTCAGGCCGAGATCGTCCAAAAACTGCTTGGTGGTGGCGTACAAGGCCGGGCGGCCCGGGGCTTCGCGGTGGCCGATCACCTCGACCCAACCACGGTCTTCGAGCTGCTTGAGCAGCAGCGAATTGATGGTCACGCCGCGTATGTCTTCCATGTCGCCACGGGTGACGGGCTGACGGTAAGCAATGATGGCCAGGGTTTCGAGCGTGGCACGGGTGTAGCGCGGGGGCTTTTCGGGGTTGAGGCGGTCGAGGTACTCGCGCATCTCCGGGCGGCTTTGAAAGCGCCAGCCGCTGGCCACGCACACCAGCTCCACGCCGCGGTGCGTCCAGTCCTGCTGCAACTCATGCAGCAAGGTTTTGATGGTGTCTGCACCCAGCTCATCGCCAAACAAGGTGCGCAAATCACGCACCTGCAAGGCCTGGTTGGCGCAGATGAGGCTGGTCTCAAGAATGCGCTTGGCATCCGCCGTGTTCATAAGTCAGAGTCGTTGGGGGGAGCCGGTGGCTCCGCCAGGTGGATCGGTGTGATCACAGCGCGGGCCGCAGTGCTGGCCGGGCGCGTCGCTTTGCAAAGGTTCACAGTGCTGCACTAGTGTAACTGAGCGCCACATCCGCCATCAAAGCCTGCATATCCGGCGGGACCGGCGCTGTAAACACCAAGTCTGCACCTGTGTGCGGGTGCTTGAACGCCAAGCGCTGCGCATGCAAAGCCTGGCGAGCAAAACCACCCTGGGGTTTGCCGCCGTAGAGCACATCGCCCACCAAAGGGTGGCCCAGGTGGGCGGCATGCACCCGAATTTGGTGGGTGCGGCCTGTGTGCAGGGTGCAGCGCAGCAAGCAAGCTTGGGCGTTGCGGTCCATCACATCAAATTCGGTTTGGGCGGTTTTGCCAGGGTGCTGCGCCAAGTCCACCACGGCCATGCGCAAGCGGTTGCGCGGGTCGCGGCCGATGGGCGCGTCCACCAATTTGTGGCGTGAACCCACCCAGGCGCCCTGCCCCACGGCCAGGTACTGCCGGCTCACCTCACGCGCAGCAATGAGGCGCACCAAGGCCTCCATGGTCTGGCGGTTGCGCGCCACCACCATGAGGCCGCTGGTGTCTTTGTCAAGCCGGTGCACAATGCCCGCGCGCGGCAGCAGCGCTGCTTGCGCATCGCGCCCCAACAGGCCATTGAGCAAGGTGCCCTGCCAGTTGCCGGGTGCGGGGTGCACCACCAGCCCGGCGGGCTTGTTGACGATGAGCAAATGCTCGTCTTCAAACACCACCTCCAGGTCCATGGCCTCGGGCTTGAAAGCCTGGCTTTGCGGCGTGGGGCGCAGCACCACCTCAGCGCGCTCGCCCGCCTTGACCTTTTGGGAGGGCTTGCGCACCACCTGTGTGCCCAGACTGACCGCGCCTTCGTCAATGAGCTGCTGCAAGTAGCTGCGAGAAAACTCAGGCACCAGCACCGTAAGCGCCCGGTCCAGCCTTTGGCCGTGCAGCGCCACCCCCACGGTGATGCTGCGGATTTCCGCCTCTTGACCGGGTTCGTCGGCGTCATGCGCGGGGCCATCGGTCTCGAGCAAGTCCAGGGCAGCGTCAGGGGCAGCCTGCGGCTGAGGCGGCTGAGGGCTTCGTATAATTTGTGTTGGCTTGTTCAATGAAGTGGCTTGTGATGTCCCGAAGCAAATTATCGACGGTTCGGCAACCTGTGAGCCTGGCGCTCAAGATGGCCTCCGGCCTCGCGCTGAAGACGGCCTCCGGCCTCGCGCTGAAGACGGCCTCCGGCCTGGTGCTCGCAGCCCTGCTTGGCGCCTGCTCGGCCCCAGTCAAAGACATGACAGCGGGCATGAGCCCTGAAAAAATCTACGACAACGCCAAAGAAGACATGGGCGTGGGCGCCTGGGACAAGGCCATTGCCCTGCTCGACAAGCTCGAGGGCCGCGCCGCGGGCACCCCGCTGGCCCAACAGGCCCAGCTTGACAAAGCCTACGCCCACTTTAAAAATCTCGAGCCCGCCCAAGCGCTGGCCACGCTGGACCGCTTCACCAAGCTGCACCCCGCCAGCCCAGCTTATGACTACGCGCTGTACCTCAAGGGCGTGATCAACTTCAACGATGATTTGGGTTTGTTCTCGTCCATCACCCGCCAAGACCTGGCCGAGCGTGACCAAAAGGCGGCCAAAGAATCGTTCGAGGCTTTTCGTGAGCTCACCACACGCTTCCCCAACTCCAAATACGCCCCTGATGCGGCCCTGCGCATGGGTTACATCGTGAACTCGCTGGCGCAGTACGAGGTGCACGTGGCGCGCTATTACTTCAACCGAGGGGCTTACCTGGCTGCCATCAACCGCGCGCAGCAAGCCATCACCGATTACCGCGACGCCCCAGCGGTGGAAGAAGCCCTGGTGATTTTGGTGAAGTCTTACGAGTCGCTCAACATGGCGCAGCTGCGTGACGATACCCTGCGTGTGCTCGAGAGCAATTTCCCCAACAGCGAATTTTTGGGCAAAGGCCTGCGCAACCGCGCTAAGCCTTGGTGGCAGTTCTGGTGATGTGAGCCAAGCAGGCCAGGGCTTCGTCTTGGTCTGAGAGCCGCCGCATCGGTGGCAAAGCGGCCAGCAAACGCCGCCCGTAACCCATGGTGTTCAAGCGCGTGTCACCAATCACCAGCAAGCCCCGATCGGTTTCGCTGCGGATCAAGCGCCCCGCTCCCTGCTTGAGGGCCACGGCAGCCTGCGGCACCCAATAATCCATGAAAGGTTGACGGCCCTGCGCCTCGAGTTGCTCGGCACGGGCGTCCACCAGGGGGTCGCCTGGGGGCGGAAACGGCAGCTTGTCGATGACCACGCACTGCAAGGCCTGGCCGGGGATGTCCACCCCCTCCCAAAACGAGGCGCTGGCCACCAGCACACAGCCGCGTTCACCCAGCGCTGAAACCCAACTGTCTGCCTCTGCGCTGCCTGCCTGAGTTGCGGCACCGGCCTGGGCAAAACGGGCCATGAGCTCACGCTTGGGGCTCTCGCCTTGCACCAGCACGTCCCAGCCAGCGCTCTCCTGGCGCAGGCTAGCAGCAATGTGGCGCATGGCTTTGAGCGTGGTGGTCAGCACCAGCGTGCGCCCACCCAAGACATCGGCCAGCGCACGAACCTTGGCGGCCACGGCCGCGCTGTGGCCAGCGTCCGAAGGTTTGGGCAGGTCAGACGGCACCCACAGGGCGGCTTGCTGCGGGTAATCGAAAGGGCTGGGCACCTGCAGGCAGCGCGCATCGCGCAGGCCCACCGAGGTGGTGAACCAGCTCAGCGCGGGGTCGTCGCCCAAGGTGGCCGAAGTGAAAATCCAGGCTTTGGCACTCTCAGATGCGTCTTCTGCGGCGGTTAAGGGTCCCATGGCAGCGGCAATGTCCAGCGGCGAATCCACCCAGCGCATGGTCTGGGCCGATTCAACCCAACGCACACTGCCCGGCGCCACCGGCTGCATGAAACGCTGCAACTTCTCTTGCAGGGTCTGCGCACGCGTGGCCAGCCGGGCCAGGTCTGGGGAGGTTTCGCTCAGCAGCTGCAAGGTGGCTTGGGCTTGCGCCAAGGCGGCTTGCATGCCTTGCAGGGCTTCGAGCCAGTCGCCGCTGTGCACGCCTTCAGGCGCGTCGTCCATCCAGCGCCGTTTGGAGGACGCGCCCACCAAGTGGCGCGCGTTATGGAGCGACTGCTCCAGCTGGTGCACCAGGCTGTGCCAGTCGGCATAGCCACGCGCCTGGGTCTGGCCGGTGGCCAACACATCGCGGGCCAGGTCCAGCCACTGCGCGCTGGACAACTGCAGCCCGAGAAACTGCACACCGGTTTCGTTGAGCTGGTGGGCCTCGTCAAAAATCACCGCGTTGACGCTGGGCAAGAGCTCAGCCACACCGCTTTCTCGCACGGCCAGGTCTGCAAAAAACAGATGGTGGTTGATGACCACCACATCGGCGGCCATGGCCTCGCGCCGGGCCAGGTTCACGTGGCAGCTCGCCGCTTGCGGGCAGTTGCTGCCCAGGCAGTTCTCGCGGGTGGAGGTGATGCGGGCGATCAGGGGCGAGCTGTCGTCCAGACCGGGGAGCTCAGCCAAATCACCCCGGGTGGTGACCTGCGCCCAACGCTCGATGCGCGCCAGCGCGCGGGTGGTGCTGGCATCCAAATGCTCTTGACGGGCCAGACCCAAGCGGTGTGAGCACAGGTAGCTGCCCCGCCCTTTGAGCAAGGCCAGCCGAACCGGCAGGCCCAACACCGCCAACAACCTGGGCAGGTCCCGGCTAAAGAGCTGGTCTTGCAGGGTTTTGGTGGCGGTGGAAATCAAGGCGCGGTGCCCGCTGATGAGCACTGGCACCAAGTAGGCGTAGGTTTTGCCCACGCCGGTGCCCGCTTCAACCACCAGGGTGCCGCCCTCATCGAGGGTCAGCGCCACGGCATCGGCCATCTCGGTTTGGCCAGGGCGGGGGCGAAAGCCAGCGTCTTGGCGGGCCAGCAGGCCCTCGGGCGCAAACACCTCGGCCACCAGGGCTTGCAGGCTCATGCTCAGGCCAGGTCGTCGGGGCTGAGTTGGCGCTCGAGCCGCTCAATGAGGTCGCGCAGGGCCAAGCGACGTTTTTTCAGCCGTCGCAAGGTGAACTCGTCCACCTGCGGGGCGCCGGCTGCACCGTCGATCATGGCGTCCAGGTCGGCGTGCTCCATGCGCAACTCGATGAGTTGACGCTGTGGGGAGTGTAGGTTGGCATCCATGGGTCAGCGGGGCGTGGGCAGCGCCGTGGGGGGTGCGCCCGCAGGCACGGGTTTGGCGGCTTTGTCGGCCAGGGCTTTGTCGACCTGTGCTTTTTTCTCGGCAGCGGCGCGCTGCTTGTCATCAAACGCCTCGCGCGAGGTGGTTTTTTCAGACGCGCTGGGCGCGTTGCTGGTGGTGGGCTGACGCGGCTCGGGCGCAGTGATGGCCTCGCGCTCGCGCTGCTTTTGCGCAGCGTTGTCCAGGCGGCTTTGCGTGTCTTTGAGGGCTTGCTCGCGGCGCTCCAAGGCCTCTTGCAGGGCCTGCTCAGATTGGCGCTCGTCGATGCGCAGCTGCTGCTCGCCACCGCGCAGGCGGCGTTGCTCGTCGTTGATCGAGATTTCTTGTCGGCGCAAATCTTCCATCAGGACGCGCCGGCGAGCCTTGGCTTCGCGCACACAGGTGTTGACCCAAAAACGCTGGTAACAAGCCGCGCGGTCTTGGTCAAAGCCCGACTCAACTTGCGCGCGCTTGGCCTCGATGAGCTGCAAGGCCAGCTCGGCAGCCGAAGGCGCGGCACCAGGGGTATCGGAGGGGGTGTCGGCGGACGTGTTGTTGGAAGAGACGTCGGCGGCAGGGGTATGAGTGGCAGCCGCGCTTGCTGGGGCTTGTCGCTGTTGCGCCATTGGCGTTGATGCCGGCACTTGTGCATTGGCTGCGGCCAGCCACAGCCCTAGCACCAGGCCGAGCCACATGCGCAGCCCATCGCGGCGCGTGCCGATGAGGGGCGCGTGCACCAACGTGTTCATGTCAGGCTGGTGTCCACCGTGCGGCGCTCCAGGCTGAGGAATTCGCTGGACTGCATTTCGTTCAGGCGCGAGACCGTGCGGGGGAATTCATGCGAGAGCGGCCCTTCGGTGTAGAGCATCTCGGGCGCCACCTCAGCCGACATCACGAGCTTGACGCGCCGGTCATACAGCACATCGACCAACCAAGTAAAGCGGCGCGCCTCAGAGGCTTTGTTCACCGGCATGTGCGGCACATCGCTCAAAAACACGGTATGAAACTGGCTGGCAATTTCGAGGTAGTCGTTTTGTGAACGCGGGCCCCCGCACAAGGTTTTGAAGTCAAACCACACCGCACCACCGGCCTTGCGGCGCGCGCGGATTTCGCGCGACTCGATGTTGAGCACCGGGTCTTCGTCACTGGCTTCGGCCAGCTTCTCAAAGGTGGCGGTCATCTCGGTATCGGCGGCTGGTCCGTTGGGCGAGTGGTAGAGCCGGGCGTTCTCAAGCGTGCGGCGGCGGTAGTCGGTGCCGTTGTCCACATTGATGACTTCGAGCTGCTGGTTCAAGAGCGCAATGGCTGGCAAGATGCGGTCGCGGTGCAAACCATTGGGGTACAACTCATCGGGCTTGAAGTTGCTGGTGGCCACCAGGCCCACGCCGTTGCTGAACAGCGCCACCAACAAGCGGTGCAAGATCATCGCATCGGTGATGTCGGCCACGTGGAACTCATCGAAGCAAATCAAGCGGTATTTTTTGGCAATGCGCGCGCCCAACTCATCGAGCGGGTTGACCGTGCCTTGCAGGTCGGCGAGTTCGCGGTGCACCTCACGCATGAACTCGTGAAAATGCAGCCGGGTTTTACGGCGCAGTGGTACCGCGCCGTAAAAGCAGTCCATCAAAAAGCTTTTGCCCCGCCCCACCCCGCCGTGCATGTACACGCCCTTGGGGATTTCCGGGCGGTTGATGAGTTTTTTCAGGGGGTTGGAGCGCTTGCTTTTGAACTCGGCCCATTCCTGTGCGCAACGCTCCAGCGAATCAACCGCGCGCAGCTGCGCCGGGTCGGCCGTGTAGCCACGGGCCTTCAGTTCGGCCTGGTACGCTTCTTTAACGCTCAAATCAACCTCCGCTGGCCTTGATTTTCACACATCTGCACGTCTGAGGGGACGCGCGACATCAAGGCCTTACAACTTTCAAACGCTACAAAATAAATAGCTGCCAGGCCAGACGGTGTCTGGGCTGGCAGCTTATCTGATGCCGAATCAGAAATTCAGCGTGCGCTTGTCCACCGCCAAGGCGGCTTCTTTGGTGGCTTCACTCAACGACGGGTGCGCGTGGCAGATGCGTGCGATGTCCTCGGCGCTGGCCTTGAACTCCATGGCCACCACGGCCTCGGCAATCAACTCGCTGGCCATGGGGCCCACGATGTGCACACCCAGAATTTCGTCGGTGGTGGCATCGGCCAAGAACTTCACCATGCCAGTGGTGTCGCCCAAAGCGCGGGCACGACCGTTGGCCAAGAAGGGGAAGGTGCCAGCTTTGTAAGCCACGCCGTCGGCCTTGAGCTGCTCTTCGGTGCGGCCCACCCAGGCAATTTCGGGGCTGGTGTAGATGACCCAGGGGATGGTGTTGAAGTTCACATGACCGTGCTGGCCGGCGATGCGCTCGGCCACGGCCACGCCCTCTTCCTCAGCCTTGTGCGCCAGCATGGGGCCGCGCACCACATCACCCACCGCCCACACGCCGGGCAGATTGGTTTTGCAGTCAGCGTCCACCACAATCGCGCCGCGCTCATCCAGGGCCAGGCCCACGCCTTCGGCGTTCAAGCCGATGGTGTTGGGCACACGGCCGATGGAAATGATGAGCTTGTCGACCTCGAGGTTGATGGCCTCGCCTTTGGCATTGGTGTAGGCCACGCTCACACCTTTTTTGCCAGACGTGATCTCGCCAACTTTCACACCCAGCTCTATCTTCAGGCCTTGCTTGGTGAACGCCTTGTGCGCCTCTTTGGCAATTTGCTGGTCCACCGCGCCCAGGAAGGTGGGCAGGCCTTCAAGGATGGTGACCTCAGCGCCCAAACGGCGCCAAACCGAGCCCATCTCCAGGCCGATCACGCCCGAGCCAATCAGGCCCAATTTCTTGGGCACCGCGCCCAAGCGCAAAGCCCCGTCGTTGGACAAGATCTGCTCTTCGTCAAACGGTGTGCCAGGCAAAGCGCGCGCGTTCGAGCCGGTGGCGATGATGACTTGCTTGGCGCTCAAGCTTTCTTCAGCCGCGCCTGCGACCTTGATCTCGTAGCCGCCCTCGGTTTTACCCGCAAAACTGCCGCGACCGTGGAAGAACGCCACCTTGTTCTTTTTGAGCAAGTACAAGATGCCGTCGTTGTTTTGTTTCACCACGGTGTCTTTGCGCGCGATCATTTTGGCCACGTCCATCTTCACATCGCTGGCGGTGATGCCATGCTCTGCAAAGTGGTGGTTGGCGTGGTCAAAATGCTCGCTGGACTGCAGCAATGCCTTGGACGGGATGCAACCCACGTTCGTGCATGTCCCCCCGGGCGCAGGGCCACCCTTGGCGTTTTTCCACTCATCGATACACGCCACGTTCATGCCCAGCTGCGCTGCACGAATGGCCGCAATGTAGCCCCCAGGGCCGCCGCCAATCACCACCACATCAAATTGTTTGCTCATGGTGGTTCCTATCAGATGTCAAAGAGTAAGCGAGCGGGATCTTCCAACGCCTCTTTCATCGCGACCAAGCCCAGCACAGCCTCGCGGCCGTCGATGATGCGGTGGTCGTAGCTCATGGCCAGGTAGTTGATGGGGCGCACCACCACTTGGCCGTTTTCCACCACGGCGCGGTCTTTGGTGGCGTGCACACCCAAAATGGCCGACTGGGGCGGGTTGATGATGGGGGTGGACAACATCGAGCCGAAGGTGCCGCCGTTAGAAATCGAGAACGTGCCGCCGGTCATCTCTTCAATGCCCAGCTTGCCGTCGCGCGCCTTGGCGCCGAATTCGGCAATCTTTTTCTCGATGTCCGAGAAGGTCATCTGGTCGGCGTTGCGGATGATGGGCACCACCAAACCACGGGGCGAGCCCACGGCAATACCAATGTCAAAGTAGCCGTGGTAGACGATGTCGTTGCCGTCCACCGAGGCGTTGAGCACCGGGAACTTCTTGAGGGCGTGCACCGCAGCTTTGACAAAGAAGCTCATGAAGCCCAGCTTGATGCCGTGCTCTTTCTCGAACTTGTCCTGGAAGCGCTTGCGCATTTCCATGACCGGGGCCATGTTGACCTCGTTGAAGGTGGTCAGGATGGCGGCGGTGGACTGCGACTGCAGCAAACGCTCGGCCACACGGGCACGCAAGCGGCTCATGGGCACGCGCTGCTCGGGGCGGTCGCCCAGGTCGAGTGCGGGGGCCGACACCTGAGGCAGCGCCTTGGTGGGCGCGCCTGTTGGGATGGGCGAGGCGGCCACAGCCTTGGGTGCAGCGGCGGCGGCGAGCACGTCGCCTTTGGTCACGCGGCCGTCTTTGCCGGTGCCAGCCACCGAGCCAGCAGCCATGCCGTTGTCAGCCATGATTTTTGCCGCAGCGGGCATGGCCACGCCAGCCTTGCTGGTGCTGGCAGGCGCGGCAGCGGGCGCAGCCACAGGCGCAGCTGCTGGTGCAGCTGCAGGTGCCGCAGCCGGGGCCGAAGCGCCGGCTTTGCCTTCGGTGTCGATGCGGGCAATCAATTGCTCAGCGACCACGGTGCCGCCATCGCCCACCAAAATCTCGGCCAGCACACCCGCGCTGGGGGCGGGCACTTCGAGCACCACTTTGTCGGTTTCGATCTCAATCAAGATCTCATCGACCGCCACGGTGTCACCGGCTTTTTTCTTCCACTGCAACATGGTGGCTTCTGCCACCGACTCCGACAACTGCGGAACTTTCACTTCTACGATAGCCATGTCAAATCCTGTCTTTTTGCAGCCGGGCGCACACGCAGCCCGGCGGGGTTAAACGATTTACTTGCTCAGCACAAAACCTTTGAGCTTGCCGAAGGCGCCGTCCACGAGCGCTTTTTGCTGCTCTTGGTGGAGATGGGAGTAACCCACCGCGGGCGACGCGGAGGCTGCACGCCCGGAGTAACCGAGCTTTTGGCCGTCGAGCATGTTCTCGTGGATGTAGTGCTGCACAAAGAACCAGGCACCCTGGTTTTGCGGCTCGTCCTGGCACCAGACGATGTCGGTGGCGTTGGGGTACTTTTTGATCTCGGTGGCAAATGCTTTGTGTGGGAAGGGGTAGAGCTGCTCCACACGCAGAATGGCCACGTCGTCAGCGCCCTTTTCTTCGCGCTTTTTCACCAGGTCGTAGTACACCTTGCCCGAGCAAGCGATCACGCGCTTGACCTTGTCGGCCTTGATGTCCTTTTGCTCAGGAATCACGGTCTGGAAGCCGCCCTTGACGAACTCAGACACCGGGGAGGTGGCATCTTTGTTACGCAGGAGCGACTTGGGCGTCATGATGATGAGCGGCTTGCGCAGGTTGCGCACCATCTGACGACGCAGCACGTGGAAGATCTGACTGGCTGTGGTGGGCTGCACGATCTGCATGTTGGTGTCAGCGGCGAGCTGCATGAAGCGCTCCAGGCGCGCCGAGCTGTGCTCGGGGCCTTGGCCTTCGTAGCCGTGGGGCAGCATGAGGGTGATGCCGTTGACACGGCCCCACTTCACCTCGCCAGACGCGATGAACTGGTCAATCACCACCTGCGCGCCGTTGGCGAAGTCGCCAAACTGTGCTTCCCAAATCACCAAGGTGTTGGGGTCGTTGGAGGCGTAGCCGTACTCAAAGCCCAGCACCGCTTCTTCAGACAGGATGGAGTCGATGACCACAAACGGGGCCTGGTTGTCGGCCACGTTTTCCAGGGGCACGTAGGTGCCGGTGTCCCACTTCTCGCGGCTCTGGTCGTGAATGACGGCGTGGCGGTGCGTGAACGTACCGCGACCGCAGTCTTCGCCCGACAAACGCACCGGGTAGCCGCTGGCCACGAGCGATGCAAAAGCCATGTGCTCGCCCATCCCCCAGTCCACCGGGATGTCGCCGCGGCCCATGGCTGCGCGGTCGTCATACACCTTTTTCACCAACTGGTGCGGGGTGACGGAGGCGGGGATGGTGGTGATTTTCTCGGCCAAGCGCTTCCACTCGGCCATGGGGATGGCGGTGTCGCCAGCGTCGGTCCACTTTTTGCCCAAGAAGGGCGACCAGTCCACCGCGTACTTGCTCTTGAAGTTGGTCAGTACCGGGTCGACAGTGTGCTTGCCGGCGTCCATGGCGGCGCGGTAGGCCTTGACCATGTCGTCGCCCAAAGCTTCGCCCAAGCCCTGCGCGGCCAGCTTGTCGGCGTACAGTTTGCGCGTGCCGGGATGGGACGCGATTTTCTTGTACATCAGCGGCTGGGTCAGGCTGGGGGTGTCTTGCTCGTTGTGGCCGAGCTTGCGGAAGCACGTGATGTCCACCACCACGTCGGTGCCGAAAGTCATGCGGTATTCCAGCGCAAGCTGGGTGGCCAGCACCACGGCCTCGGGGTCGTCACCATTGACGTGCAGCACCGGCGCCTCAACCATCTTGACGATGTCGGTGCAGTACACGGTCGAGCGCATGTCGCGCGGGTCGGAGGTGGTGAAACCAATTTGGTTGTTGATGATGATGTGCACCGTGCCGCCCGTGCTGTAGCCACGGGTTTGGGCCAGCGCCAGGGTTTCTTGGTTCACGCCTTGGCCACCAAAGGCAGCGTCGCCGTGCACCAGCACCGGCAAGACCTGCGCGCCTTTGGGGTCGCCACGGCGGTCCATGCGGGCACGCACCGAGCCTTCAACCACCGGGTTCACAATTTCAAGGTGCGAGGGGTTGAACGCCAAACTCAGGTGCACTGGGCCGCCAGACGTGGTCACGTCCGAGCTGAAGCCTTGGTGATATTTCACGTCACCTGCGGGCAGCTCTTCAGGAGCGGTGTGGTCGAACTCGGCAAACAGGTCCTTGGGCATTTTGCCCAGGGTGTTGACCAGCACGTTGAGGCGGCCGCGGTGGGCCATGCCAATCACGATTTCTTGCACGCCCTTGGCACCGGCTTGCTGAATCAGCTCGTCCATGGCGGCAATGAAGCTCTCACCACCCTCAAGTGAGAAGCGCTTTTGGCCCACGTACTTGGTGTGCAAGTAGCGCTCCAGGCCTTCGGCGGCGGTCAGGCGGTCGAGGATGTGTTTTTTCTTGTCCGCTGTGAAGTTGGGCTTGGCGCGCACGCTCTCAAGCTTTTGCTGCCACCAGCGCTTTTGCGCCTGGTCGGTGGTGTACATGTACTCCACGCCCAAGGTGCCGCAATAGGTTTCGCGCAAGGCATTGAGCAGCTCGCGCAGCGACATGGTTTCTTTGCCGAAAAACGTGTTGCTGGTGTTGAACACGGTTTCCTGGTCAGCATCGGTGAAGCCGTAAAACGCGGGCTCGAGCTCAGGAATTTGGGGGCGCTCGGCGCGCTTCAAGGGGTCCAGATCGGCCCAGCGCTGGCCCACATTGCGGTAGGCGGCAATGAGCTGCTGCACCTGGGTGCGCTTGCGGCCCATCTCGGAGTCTGCACCGCTGGCCACCACCACTTTGGTGCCGCCTTGCTTGGCGCGCTCGGCAAAGGCGTTGATGACGGGCAGGTGGGGGATGTCTTTGGCGTTGCTGCCGTCCACGGCGGGCACGTGCTGCAAGGCGTCGAAATAGTCGCGCCAGGTGTCGGGCACGCTGCCAGGGTTGGCTAGGTAGTTTTCGTACATCTCTTCGACGTACGGTGCATTCCCACCGAACAGGTAGGTATTGCTGTGGTAGGCCTGGTAGACCGTTGCCTTGTTGGCGGTTGAATCACTCATATCACGCTGACCTCCGTTTCCCTTGGGGAAACTTTTAGTTGGTTGAAAACCTTCCGCGGCACGGCTGAACCGATTGGCGGATGCGACTGTGGCAGTGGAAGGGCCTAAGTAACTCGTCAATTGTGCCACCGATTTGCACCGGTGGCGGGGCTCTTTCGAGGCTCAAGCCCCGAAGAAACCCTTGATTTGCGTCAGCGGCGTGGGGTCGTCCATGGTGCTGAGGTCCCCTGGGTCGCGCCCTTCGCTCACCGCCTGGATGGCCCGGCGCAGCACTTTGCCGCTGCGGGTTTTGGGCAGCGCTGACACAAAAAACACGCGAGCCGGGCGGGCCACGGCACCCAATTGGCCGTCCACCACCTTCATGATTTCGCCTTCGAGCTTGGCGCGCGCAGCGTCATCGGTCAGACCACTGGTGTCTTTGGCCACGGCAAACGCCATGGCCACTTGGCCCTTGAGGTTGTCGGCCACACCCACCACCGCCACTTCGGCCACATTGGGGTGGCTGGAGATCGACTCTTCAATCTCGCGGGTGCCCAGGCGGTGTCCGGCCACGTTGATCACGTCGTCGGTGCGGCCCAAGATGAAGAAGTAGCCATCTTTGTCGCGGATGCCCCAGTCAAAGGTGCTGTAGACCATCTTGCCCGGCACACTCTTCCAGTAGGTGTTGACAAAGCGCGCGTCGTCTTGCCACACGGTTTGCATGAAGCCCGGCGGCGTGGGGCCTTCGATGACGACCACGCCTTTTTCATCGGCGCCGGTGAGCTCTTCGCCCGTGCTTTCATGCACCAGCTTGACGTTGTAGCCGTACATGGGAATGCCAGGGCTGCCGAACTTGCTGTCTTTTTTCTCGATGCCGTTGGCAATGGTGAGGATGGGCCAGCCGCTCTCGGTTTGCCAATAGTTGTCGATGATGGGCACGCCCAAGCTGTCGCTGATCCAGCGCGCGGTGGGCTCGTCCAGCGGCTCGCCGGCCAAGAACAAGGCACGCAGTGAGCTCACGTCGTACTTTTTCAAGAGCGCGGGGTCTTGCTTTTTGAGCACGCGCACCGCGGTGGGGGCGCTGAACATCACGGTGACCTTGTACTTTTCCACCAGGCTCCACCAAATGCCGGCGTCCGGCCGTGTGGGCAGGCCCTCGTACATGATGGTGGCCATGCCGGCAATCAACGGCCCGTAGATGATGTAGCTGTGACCCACCACCCAGCCAATGTCGCTGGTGGAAAAATAGGTTTCGCCGGCTTGGCCCATGAAGATGTGCTTCATGCTGGCGGCCAGGGCCACGGCGTAGCCGCCAGTGTCGCGCTGCACGCCTTTGGGTTTGCCGGTGGTGCCCGAGGTGTAGAGCGTGTAGCTGGTGTGGGTGGCGTCGACCCACACGCAAGGCACCTGCGCGTTGAGGTGCTTTTGACGCATGTTCCCCCACAGGTGGTCACGTCCAGCTACCAAATTCATAGCAACCAGACCTCGATCGGCCAGCAGCACGGCGGTGGGCTTGTGCTGAGCCAGGCTGATGGCTTCATCGAGCAGCGGCTTGTAAGGCACACCTTTGCCGCCGCGCGAACCCGCATCGGCACTCACAATCACTTTGGGCGTGGCGTCGTCAATGCGCGAGGCCAAGGAGCCCGAGGCAAAGCCGCCAAACACCACCGAGTGAATCGCGCCGATGCGCGCGCAGGCCAGCATGGCAAACGCAGCCTCGGCAATCATGGGCATGTAAATCAGCACACGGTCGCCCTGCCCCACGCCCAGGGCCTGGAGGGTGGCGGCCATGCGCTGCACCTCGGCGTGCAGCTCTTTGAAGGTGTAGGTGCGCTCGGTGTCGGTCTCGGTGCTGATGGCAATCAACGCAGCCTGGTCGCCACGCGCGGCCAAGTGGCGGTCGACCGCGTTGTGGCACAAGTTGGTGGTGCCGCCTGCGAACCAGCGCGCAAACGGCGGGTTGCTGTAGTCGCAGATCTGCTGGGGCGGGGTGTGCCAATCGATGAGCTTGGCCTGCTCAGCCCAGAACGCGTCGGGCTGCGCAAGTGATTGGCGGTGAAATTCTGCGAAAGTGGCGGGGCTGCTGTGGGCGCTCATCGGGTCTTCCTTGGGACGTGACAACGATCAAAATACAAACTGAATTCATAATTATTGAACCCTGATCTTGCTGCTTCCTGACGTAGCGCACCTTGGCGCCTGGCACACCCCAGAAGCTCAGCCGCTCGGCCGCTTATCCACCAGCCTCTTGGCCACACCGCACCAGGCCCAAACCTTTACTTGATGAGGCCCAGCACGGCTTTGAACTGCGGGTGGTCCGCACCACGCAGCCACTCGAAGGCCACCATCTCGGTGGTGACCAGCTCGGCGCCAGCGCCGGCCAGGCGGTCAAAGGCGGCGTCGCGGTTGCGCTCGGTGCGCGAGCTGCTGGCGTCGGTAACGATCACCACATCAAACTCATCGTCGAGCAAATCAAGAGCGGTTTGCATCATGCACACATGGGTTTCGCAACCCGCCACGATGATGGTGTTGCGCTGCGGCGCCGCTTGGGTGGGTTTTTGCAGGTGCTTGGGCAGGCTGCGGGCATTGCCAGCGGCGGGCTTGGCCTCAGGGCGCAGGGCCTCAGCCAAGCCATCGGCCACGGCAGAAAACTGCATTTTTGGCAGCACACGGCCGCGCGCTGCCTCAATTTCTTTGAGCAACTCTGGCGCTGTGCCCCCCAAGCCCGCTGGGTTTTCTTCTGTGGCCCACACCGGCACTTTGAGCAAGGCCGCCACGCGGGCCAGCCGAACGGCGTTGGCCACCACCTCAGGCGCCTGAAAAATCGAGGGCATGAGGCGCGTCTGGTAATCAATGAGCAGCAGTTGGGAGTCTTGAACGTCGAGCAGCATAGGTCTGGCGGTGTTGAGTGGATCGCTAGGTTAACGCAGAACGCTCAAAGCTCAGCGCCCAAACAAATCGGCCTGCTCCACCTTGGCTGGTGCCGACTGCGCGCTGGGCGACAAACGCGCGACCAGGTGCGTCAGGTAATGCTCAAACAGGTGCTCGGCCTGCTGGCCAAACAACTTGATGCGCCGAGTGTGCTGCAAAAGCAACAAGCCCACGCCGTGGGCAAACAAAGCGGCATTTTCTTGGCGGGCGGCGGCGGCGTCCAGCCCCATGGCCAGCATGGCATCTTCGCAAGGCTGCAAAGCTGCCAGCAAGCGGGCATTGAGCGCGTGGTTGAGGTCAGAGGTCAGGCCGCGCGGGGCCATGCCGTGCACCATGTAAAAACCCAGGTCGAGGTCGCGTGGGTTTTGGGCGTAAAACTCAAACCAGGCCCGGGCTTTGGAGGGCAGGGTTTTGTCTGGGCTGGTTTTGAAACTGCGGGCCTCGTCCACCGCCAGCTGCAAACGGCTGAGCGACGCTTCAAGCAAAGCGCCGTAAATGGCCTCTTTGCTCTCGAAGTACGAGTACAGCGCCCCAGGCGTGTAGCCCGCGCGACGGGCAATTTCACGCATGCTGGCACCCTCCAGCCCCGAGGCCTCAAACACCGAACGCGCCGCCTCGAGCACCAAAGCGCGCCTGGCTTCGCCCACGGTCTGCTGGCGTTGCAGGCGCTGGGCGCGCCGCTCCAGCGCAGCCTCTTGCTGGGCCTCGTTGGGTACTTCGACCAAGTCTGAAACATGTACGTCCATGGGCGAATCCTATCGAAAACCTTTGCACCAGTCAAAATAATTGAACGCTTGATTTTTTCTTTGAACGCTGTTCAAATTATTTTAGAGATGGACATTTAACTGCCATGGCATTGAATCAACAGGACAAGCACATGAACGCACCTCACCCCACCGCCTTGCTCATGAGTGGCCAGGATTACCGCGAATCGCTGCGCCGCTACAGCCCCCGCGTGTTTCTGGACGGGCGATTGGTGACATCCGTTGTGGATGAGCCTGGCTTTGCCCCGGGCATCAACGCCATTGGCCTGACCTACGACTACGCGCTCAAGCCCGAGTACGCCAAGCTCATGACGGCGGTGCAAGCCAGCTCGGGCAAAACCGTGAACAGGCTCACCCACATCAACACCAGCGCGGGCGACTTGCTCAACAAACTCGAAGCCGTGCGGTTGGTCTGCCAAGAAACCGGCTGCGCCCAGCGCTACCTGACCCACGACGCCATGAATGCCATCGGCCAGGTGACTGCACGCCTCGACGATGCCCAAGGCAGCACCGAGCACACCGCGCGCTTTTTGAACTACCTGCACCAAGTCCAAGACGAGGACCTCACCCTGGGCGTGGCCATGACCGACGCCAAAGGCGACCGCAGCAAACACCCGCACCAGCAGGCCAATGCCGACAGCTACGTGCATGTGGTGGAACGCAACGCGGTGCGCAACGGCCAGCGTGGCATCGTGATTTCTGGCACCAAAGCCATCGTGACGGGCGCGCCTTACATGCACGAGCTGCTGGTCATGCCTTGCCGCAACATGACCCAGGCCGATGCCGACTTTGCGGTGTGCTGTGCCGTGCCCATCGACGCCCCTGGCCTGACCATCATCGCGCGCCCCGCCGGACGTCCGGGCGAGCCCGAGCACGGCGCGGCACTCTTTAGCAGCAAGTACGGCCAAAGCACGGCGGTGTGCATGTTTGACCGGGTGTTTGTGCCCATGGAGCGGGTGTTTTTTGATGGCAGCGACAACAGCTGGGCGCATTCGGGCCACCTGACCTACAGCTACGCCACCCACCACCGCCACACCTGCATTGGTGCGCGCGCTGGCTTTGGCGACTTGCTCATTGGCGCAGGCGCCCTGATGTGCGAGGCCAATGGCTTTGACCCCGCCAAAGAAAGCCATTTGCGCGAACAAATGGTCGAGCTCATCACCATCACCGAGAGCTTTTTCGCCTGCGGCGTGGCCGCCAGCGTGTACGGCAAACACGATGCGCACAGCAAGACCTACATGCCCGACCCGGTGTTTTCCAACATCGGCAAATTGCTGCTGGCCACGAAAATTTACGACATGCACCGCATTGCCCACTATGTGAGCGGCGGCCTGATTGTGACCCTGCCCGGCCCCGACGAAGACCACAACCCCGAAACCGGCGCCAAACTCAGCGAGGTGCTGCGCGCCAACCCCGATGTGCCTTACGAGCAGCGCATCCAAACCGCGCGCTTCATTGAAGACCTGACCGCGGGTTACCAAGGCGGCTGGTACTCGGTCATCAGCTTGCACGGTGGCGGCTCGCCCGCGGCCATGAAGCAAGAGATCTACCGCAATTACCCCGTGGGCTCCAAGGTGGAGCTGGTGGAGCGTTTGCTCGAGCGCGGCATTGCTGCCGACGGCTCACCCGCCCCCGCGCCGCACGACCCTGCGCGAGCCATCACCAAAAACCGCCAGCCCGGCAAATGCTGCGACACCGGCTGCACTGCGCCAGGCACACCCGTGATGGTAGACCTGCCCACGGTGGAGGCCACCCTGCCCTCCAAAAGAAGTTGAGCTTGCTATTTTTAACATAGCAAGCTCACTAATCTTGGCGGTGCTTAGAGGGCGATTTAGATCTTAACCACCACCCGCCCACGCACCTGGCCGTCCATCAGCTGCTGGGCCTTGGCAATGGCGCCACTGAGCGGCACCTCGTCAATCATGCGCTCGAGCAAGGCTGGGTCGAGGTCTTGGGCCAAGCGGTCCCAGGCGCGTTGGCGCTTGGCCAGCGGCGCCATGACCGAATCCACACCCGCCAGCGTCACACCGCGCAAAATAAAGGGCATGACGGTGGTGGGCAAGTCCATGCCCTGGGCCAAGCCGCAAGCCGCCACCACCCCACCGTACTTGGTTTGCGCCAGGGCATTGGCCAGGGTGTGCGAGCCCACCGCGTCCACCACACCCGCCCAGCGTTCTTTTTGAAACGGCTTGCCCGCCGCGCTCAAGGTGGCGCGGTCGATGATGCTGGCCGCACCCAGGGCCTTGAGGTAAGCCTCTTCACTGGCCTTGCCGGTCGCGGCCACCACGGTGTAGCCCAGCTTGCTCAACAGCGCCACAGCCACGCTACCCACGCCGCCAGTGGCGCCTGTGACCAAAATCTCGCCACTTTGGGGTGTAACGCCATGGTCTTCCAAGGCCAGCACACACAGCATGGCGGTGTAACCCGCCGTGCCGATGGCCATGGCTTGGCGCGGCGTGAAGGCGGCGGGCAACTTCACCAACCAGTCGCCTTTGAGGCGCGCCTGCTCGGCCAGGCAGCCCCAATGGGTTTCGCCCACGCCCCAGCCGTTGTGCACGAACGCATCGCCCGCTTTCCAGGCCGGGTGGCTGGATGCGATCACCGTACCCGCGCCGTCAATGCCGGCCACCATGGGCCAGGTGCGCACCACCGGGCTTTTGTTGGTGATGGCCAGGCCGTCTTTGAAGTTGAGGGTGGAATACGCCACCTGCACGGTCACATCGCCTGCGGGCAGGCCGTCCTCGCTCACATCGCTGAGTTGCGCGGAAAAACCGTTGTCGTTGCTTAAAAGAATGGCTTTCATGGTTCTGGTTTCCCTTAAATAGTCAAGTAAATCATGGCTTTAGATCAAACTCTTGATCGGTTGTAAGGCTCGACGCCCCCTCTGTAGCCCTTTATACTAGCCGCATGTTTGTTCGCTGTGTCAATGCTTGCCCTACCGCCCTGCGCGCCGCGCTGGTGGTGGCTTGCTTGTGCGCGGCACCAGCCCAGGCTCAGACCAACCCGCAAGGCCAGGCCGTGGTCAACGCGGCTTACGGCGCAGCCACCACGCCCAGTGGCAATGTGCCTTTGAGCGGCGACGACCTGGAAAAATTACTCACTGAGAAAGGCCTGATTGGCAAACTCAGCCAAGTCGGCCAAGCGGTGACGTACACCGTGGGCGCCAAGGCATCGGCCGTCTCGAGCAAGGCGTCTGAGTTGGTGGTGTCTGCCATGGGCGCCTTGGGTGTGCCCTACCGCCGAGGCGGCAGCACCTTTGAGGGTGGCTTTGATTGCAGCGGTTTTGTGCGTGCCATGTACGAGCAAACCGTGGGCCTGATCTTGCCGCGTAAAGCCGAGCAACAAGCCGCGGTCACGCAAAAAATCGACCGGCAAGACCTCCAGCCTGGCGACCTGGTGTTTTTCAACACCATGCGACGCGCTTTCAGCCACGTGGGCATTTACTTGGGCGATGGCAAATTCATCCACTCCCCCAAGCCCGGCGCTGAGGTGCGGGTGGAAGACATGGCGCTGCCTTACTGGAGCCGTCGTTTTGACGGCGCACGCCGCGTTCCGGGCGAAACCGAAACCGTTCAAAAATAAGCGTTGGCGAGCCAGGCACTGCTCGTTTGCTGGCACTGTTGAGCAACTGCTGATTCTTAGATGCGCTGGTTACTGAGGGCTCGTGACTGAGCACTCGCCCTTAGATCCCGGGTACTGGTTCCTGGGTCCTGGGCTCAGCGTGCAGCGCGCGTGTTGGGGTCCAAGCCCAACAAGGGGCACACCGTTTGCCACACATCGTCAAACTCGTAAGGCTTGGTGATGTAGGCGGCAAAACCAGCTTGCAAACCACGCGCCACATCTTCAGGCAGGGCATTGGCCGAGACGGCCACCACCAGCGAGTTCGCCAGCGCGGGCATGGCGCGGATTTCTTCCAAAAGCTTGTAGCCGTCCATGTTGGGCATGTTGATGTCGATCATCAACAGGCGCGGCGTGGACGTGCTGAGCAAGTTCAAAGCCACCTTGCCAGAGTAGGCAATGGACACCTGGGCTTTGAACATGTTTTCCATGATCAAGGCCAACAACTTGGCGTTGGACACAATGTCGTCCACCACCAACACAGTCAGGGGTTGTTGCAGGGGTTCGCTCATGGCAGTGACAGCAAGTGGGTGGCTAGGCCGTAGGTTGCGGGCGCTGAACGCCACGAAAATTTACGAAATATTATCCAGCAAATATGTCTGGGCGGGTCAGTCAATGCCAGAAAACCAGCCGACTCCCCCATCCAACACAGGGCTGCCCAGGATAAAAAAACGGGGCAGCTGCGGCGAGCTGCCCCGTTGCCGTCGATGCCGCTTTTATTTGCGCGCCGGCGGTACGTCGGTGCACGAGCCGTGCGCCACTTCCGCAGCCATGCCGATGCTCTCGCCCAGCGTGGGGTGCGGGTGGATGGTTTTGCCGATGTCCACCGCGTCTGCGCCCATCTCGATGGCCAGCGCAATCTCGCCAATCATGTCGCCCGCGTGGGTGCCCACCATGCCGCCGCCCAGGATCTTGCCGTGGCCATGCGCCTCGGGTGAATCATCGAACAGCAGTTTGGTCACGCCCTCGTCGCGGCCGTTGGCAATGGCGCGGCCTGAGGCCGTCCACGGGAACAGGCCTTTTTTGACCTTGATGCCTTGGGCCTTGGCCTGGTCTTCGGTCAAGCCCACCCACGCTACCTCGGGGTCGGTGTAGGCCACGCTCGGAATCACCCGGGCGTTGAAGGCCGAGGACCGGAGTTGTTGGGCCAGTTCCTCGTTGCCTTGAATAAGCTCGCCCGCAATGACTTCGGCGGCCACATGTGCCTCGTGCACCGCCTTGTGCGCCAGCATGGGCTGGCCCACGATGTCGCCAATGGCAAAAATGTGCGGCGCGTTGGTGCGCATCTGAATGTCCACATTGATGAAGCCGCGGTCGGTGATGGCCACGCCAGCTTTCTCAGCGGCAATTTTCTTGCCGTTGGGCGTGCGGCCCACGGCTTGCAGCACCAGGTCGTAGACCTGAGGCGCAGGCGCGGTGCCACCAGGTTCTGCGCTCTCGAACGTGACCTCAATGCCTTCGGGCAACGCGCGCGCCGACACGGTCTTGGTTTTGAGCATGATGTTGTCAAAACGCTTGGCGTTCATCTTCTGCCAGATCTTGACCAGGTCGCGGTCAGCGCCTTGCATCAGGCCGTCCATCATCTCCACCACATCCAGGCGTGCGCCCAGGGTGCTGTAGACCGTGCCCATCTCCAGGCCGATGATGCCGCCACCCAAAATCAACATGCGCTTGGGCACGTCTTTGAGGGCCAAGGCGCCGGTGGAATCCACCACGCGCGGGTCGTTGGGCATGAAGGGCAAACGCACGGCTTGTGAGCCTGCGGCAATGATGGCGCGCTTGAACGCAATGACCTTCTTGCTGCCGGTTTTCTCTTGCGCAGTGCCTGTGGTTTCTTCCACCTCCAGGTGGTTGGCGCCCACAAACGCGCCGTAGCCACGCACGGTGGTGACTTTGCGCATCTTGGCCATGACGGCCAAGCCACCGGTGAGCTTGCCAATCACTTTTTCTTTGTGGCCGCGCAGCTTGTCGATGTTGACCATCGGCTTGCCAAAGTCCACGCCCAGGTCGGCCATGTGCGAGACCTCGTCCATCACGGCAGCCACGTGCAGCAACGCTTTGGAGGGGATGCAACCCACGTTCAAGCACACACCACCCAAGGTGCTGTAACGCTCCACCAGCACCACCTTGAGGCCCAAATCGGCTGCGCGGAAAGCCGCCGAGTAGCCGCCAGGGCCACCGCCCAAAACGAGCACATCGCAGTCCAGGTCGGCGGTACCGCTGAAGCTGGCAGCTGTACTTGGGGCAGCGCCGGTCGCTGAACCAGCAAGAACAGGCGCTACAGAAACAGGAGCTACAGCCTCAGTAACCACAGGGGCTAGAGCAGGTTTTGATGCTGCAGAGCTGGAAGCTATCTCTGTGGGCGCCGACGTGCTTGCAGCGTCAGCTTCAAGCGTGAGCACCACCGAACCTTGTTTGACCTTGTCGCCGAGTTTGACCTTGAGCTCTTTGACCACACCACCGTGGCTCGACGGGATTTCCATCGAGGCCTTGTCGGACTCCACCGTGATCAGGCTTTGCTCTGGCTTGACGGTGTCGCCAGGTTTGACCAGCAACTCAATGACGGCCACTTCGTCGAAGTCACCGATGTCGGGCACTTGAATTTCAATCATGCGTGACCCCTTACAACATAACGCGACGGAAGTCCGCCAACGTCTGACCCAGGTAGGCGTTGAAACGTGCGGCCAAGGCGCCGTCGATCACGCGGTGGTCGTAGCTCAGCGAGAGCGGCAGCATCAAGCGCGGCACAAACTCTTTGCCGTTCCACACCGGCTCCATCACGCCTTTGCTCAGGCCCAAAATGGCCACCTCAGGCGCGTTGATGATGGGCGAGAAGTAACGCCCACCGATGCCGCCCAGAGACGAAATCGAGAAGCAGCCGCCGCTCATGTCGCCCGAACCCAACTTGCCATCGCGTGCTTTTTTGGAGAGTTCAGCGAGCTCTTGCGAGATTTGCACCAAGCCTTTTTTGTCGGCGTCTTTGAGCACCGGCACCACGAGGCCATTGGGTGTGTCGGCCGCAAAGCCGATGTTGTAGTACTGCTTGTAAACCAGCTGATCGCCATCGAGCGAGGCGTTGAACTCGGGGAACTTTTTCAGCGCAGAGACCACCGCCTTGATGACAAAGGCCAGCATGGTGAACTTCACGCCGGCTTTCTCGTGCTCTTTGTTGAGCGAGACGCGCAGCGCTTCGAGCTCGGTCACATCGGCGTTGTCGTGGTTGGTGACGTGGGGAATCATCACCCAGTTGCGGTGCAAATTCGCGCCGCTGATTTTCTTGATGCGCGAGAGGTCTTTGCGCTCGATGGGGCCGAACTTGGCAAAGTCCACCTTGGGCCAGGGCAAGAGGCCCAAAGCCGCGCCATCAGCCCCACCCGAGCCGCCTGCCGGCGCTTTGGCCGCCTGGGCTTTGGTTTGGGCGCTGCCGGCCATGACCGACTTGGTGAAGGCCTGAATGTCTTCTTGCGTGATGCGGCCTTTGGGGCCTGAGCCTTTGACCTCATCGAGCGGCACGCCCAACTCGCGCGCAAATTTGCGCACTGAAGGCGAGGCATGCGGCAAGCCCACCACCGTGCCACCGGGCGCGTGCGCAGGAGCGGCAACCGATACAGCGGCTGACACAGCTGGCTCGGCAGCTGAGGCTACCGGAGCAGCCACAGCAACAGGGGCTGCAGCCGCAGGCTGAGCCACCGGAGCTGCTACTGAAGCAGCAGGTGCCGCGGCAGGTGCCACAGGTGCGGCTGCAGCAGGAGCAACGGGCGCCAAGGCAGGCGCAGCGCCCTCACCTGCCGCTTCCAAGACCAGCACCACCGAGCCTTGCTTGACCTTGTCGCCAAGCTTGACCTTGAGCTCTTTCACAACGCCTGCTGCGCTGGATGGGATTTCCATCGAGGCTTTGTCAGACTCCACCGTGATCAGGCTTTGCTCGGCCTTGACGGTGTCACCGGGTTTGACCAGCAGTTCAATGACTGCGACTTCGTCGAAATCCCCGATGTCGGGAACCTTGATGTCTACCAATGCCATGTTTGTCTCTCTTAGATGTGGGTCTTAAGCGTAAAGCGGGTTGACCTTGTCAACCTTGATGCCGTACTTGGTGATGGCCTCGGCCACCTTGGCCACGCTCACTTTGCCGTCTTCGCTCAGGGCCTTGAGGGCGGCCACCACGATGTAATGGCGGTTGACCTCGAAGTGCTCGCGCAGCTTGCTGCGGAAATCGGAGCGGCCAAAGCCATCGGTGCCCAACACTTTGTAGGTGCGGTCTTTCGGAATGAAGGGGCGAATCTGCTCGGCATAAGCCTTCATGTAGTCGGTCGACGCCACCACCGGGCCGCTGTGGCTGGCGAGCTGCTGCGTCACAAACGGCACGCGCGGTGTGGCCGTGGGGTGCAGCAAGTTGTAACGCTCAGCGTCTTGGCCGTCACGGGTGAGTTCGTTGAAGCTTGGGCAGCTCCAGACATCGGCGGCAATGCCCCAGTCGGCCGCGAGCAGGGCTTGTGCGGCAAAGCTCTCGCGCAGAATCGTGCCCGAACCCAGCAGCTGCACACGCGGCATGGCTTGGTTGTCCACGCCAGGCTTGCTCAGGTACATGCCCTTGATGATCTGCTCTTCGGTGCCGGGCGTGAGGCCAGGCATGGCGTAGTTTTCGTTGAGCAGCGTGAGGTAGTAGAAGACGTTGTCTTGCTTTTCCACCATGCGCTTCAAGCCGTGGTGCAGGATCACACCCACCTCGTGCGCGAAGGTCGGGTCGTAAGAAATGCAGTTGGGGATGGTGCCGGCCATGATGTGGCTGTGACCGTCTTCGTGCTGCAAGCCTTCGCCGTT